>NZ_DATMTE010000188.1:0-10556 GCF_035564935.1 Chitinophaga sp.
CTTTAACAGCAGTGGCTTCGGACATATAAAAAAAAGCTGCATCTTTGAAATATTATTTTTTATGAGAAAGTATTCAATATTTATTTGCCTGATCGCCCTGGCGTTTTCCGCCTGCGCCCAGCAAAAAAAAGACAAAGTGCCAGGAGATATGGAAGTAACCAACAATGAAAAAACGGCTACTGCTACCTTCGGAGGTGGCTGCTTCTGGTGTACGGAAGCCCAGTTCCAGTACCTCGACGGGGTCATTAAAGTACAATCCGGCTACGCCGGCGGCAATGTGCCCAATCCAACCTACGAACAGGTGTGTACCGGTACCACCGGCCATGCAGAAGTGATCCGGGTTACCTACGATCCCGCTAAAATCAGTTACGAGGAACTGCTCCAGGCCTTCTGGCTAAGCCACGACCCTACCCAGCTGAACAGGCAGGGAAATGACGTAGGTACCCAGTACCGCAGCGTGATCTTCTATAATAATGAAGACCAGAAAGAGAAAGCGGAATTTTACAAGAAAAAGCTGCAGGAATCCGGGGCATATGATAAGCCCATTGTAACGGAAATTGCACCGCTTACTACCTTTTACGAGGCGGAAGACTACCACCAGAACTATTATAACCAGAACGGGTCCCAGCCGTATTGCACCTTTGTGATCAAGCCCAAACTGGAAAAGTTCAAAAAGGCGTTTGCCGGGCACCTGAAAAAGCAGCCATGAGCTATGGGGAGTGTATGGGGAGTGTATGGTGAGTGTATGGTGAGTGTATGGGAAGTGTATGGGAAGTGTATGGGGAGTGTATGGGGAGTTCGACATATAGACGACCCCTAAGTACCAGAGAAGTATCCGCGAAGTATACCAGAAGTAACTGCACCAGCTGAAATACGGCTACCTTCCTCCCATCCGCTGCATTTATAGCTGAAACCTGAAAAACTTTTATTAACTTATGCAGCAGTTAATAAAAAGTTCCACCATTAATGAGCACTGTACAAGTATGTCCCTGGTGTGGGAGCACGGATATAATCCGTACCATACCGGAAAAAGACCCTTTTAACGTACTGGTTATCTGCCAAAGCTGTCAAAAGGTAGTTATCGACGAAACATCACCCGAGAAACGGAAAAATTCAATCACCAAACGCACTATAGAAGAAAAAGCCATACAACTGAGCCTGCATTCGGGAAAATTGCACGCCATTAAATACTACCTGACAGAAATGAATAGGCTCCCGGACACCAATATCGGGCTCCTGGAAGCCAAAGAGGCTGTGGAGGCCCTGATCGGCGCCCGGGGGGTGGCCAGCGCCGTTAAACAACCCAGCCGGAACGGTTGCGTGATCGCACTTATCATACTGGTACTCATCATTGCCAGCGTTGTTTACTTCTATACACACAGATAAATTTTTCCGTTCCCTCCTATTATTGTACTTTTGTACTGTAATAATGTAAATTACAGAATGAACAACGGAAGATTTCCCATATCACTGCATATTCTCACGCTGCTGGCCAGCGCGGAAGGGGAACTCCTGTCGTCCGACTATATTGCCGGCAGCATAAACATTAACCCTGTATTGGTACGGAAGGAAATCAGCAATCTCCGCAACCACGGGCTTATAGAAAGCAAAGAGGGCAAAAACGGCGGCGCCACCCTGTCCAAACCGGCCGAAAAGATCCGGCTGTCGGAGGTGTACCATGCCGTGCAACAGGCTTCCCTGCTGGGAAACAGTAAAAATAAGCCTAACCCCGATTGCCCCGTAGGGAAACAGATTAACCAGCATCTGGACCAACTCTACCAGGAAATTGAGGGCGCGCTGCTGCATAAACTGGAAAAAATGAGCCTGGCCGATTTCCTGCGCCAGTTCGCATAAATTTATCATCAAAGGCATTGCTGCCACCAGGAGGAATAGCATGCAACTCAACGATCTCAGAAACATTACCGGCCAATTCAAAAACAGCGCCCGTATGCCTGTGATGTTCATCGGGCACGGCAACCCCATGAACGGAATCACGGACAATGCCTTTACACGGGCGCTCGGCAGTATGGGACGGGACCTGCCTCAAAAACCCAGCGCCATTCTCGTAATATCCGCCCACTGGCTCACCAAAGGCACGCATGTGCTGGTAGCGCCTCAACCGGAAACCATCCACGACTTTGGCGGGTTCCCCGAGGCATTATACGCAGTGCAATATCCGGCGCCAGGCGCTCCGGAAATGGCCCGGGAAACCAAACAACTCATCACTTCCACCAACGTGATAGAAGATGACCACTGGGGCCTGGACCACGGTTCATGGACGGTACTGAAACATATGTACCCCATGGCGGATATTCCTGTATACCAGTTAAGCATCGACTACCACCAGCCACCGGAATATCACTTCAAACTGGCTGCAGAACTGAAAGCATTGCGGGATAAAGGCGTGCTGGTCATGGGAAGCGGTAATATTGTACATAATCTCCGGCAGGTACTGTTTACAGACAATGCCAAACCATTCGACTGGGCCGTTTCCTTCGATCAAACGGTGAAACAAAAACTGGAACAGGGCGCATTCGCCGATCTCGTGAATTATCATACACTTGGCAGGGAAGCGCAATTGTCTATTCCTACCAACGATCATTATCTTCCCATGATCTATACCCTGGGACTGGTAGATAAAAACGAGGAGATAAAATTTACTTACGAGGAAATACAAAACGGCAGTATCAGCATGCGATGCTTTAAAACTGCTTAATGATACGGCGCCGGGTGATCAATTTACCCGGCGCTCTTTTTTATTCAGCCCTTAAACTTTTAACAGGATTAGCCAGCGCTGCTTTTACCGCATGGAAACTTACAGTGGCCAATGCTATTACTACCACAGCGCTACCGGTAAGTACAAACACCCAGATACTGATACCCGCATGGTAAGCGAAGTTATTCAGCCACCGGTCCATGATCCACCAGGTAACCGGGAAGGCTACCACCGCAGCAATAAGCAACAACTGCAGGAAATCTTTCGACAATAATTTCACAATGTTCCCCGTAGTGGCGCCCAATGTTTTGCGCACACCTATTTCCTTTGTGCGCTGCACGGCGGTGAAAGCCGCCAGGCCAAAGAGCCCCAGGCAAGCGATGAACAAAGCCAACGCAGCAAACAACATAAATATCGTTTCCTGTTTCTGCTCCCCTGCGTATTGCTTCGCAAAATTCTGATCTATGAAACTGTAGTCGAACTGGTGCCCCGGATCAAAGGAATGAAATACTTTTTCAATATAGGCAACAGTTGCGGGGATATTATTCTTGCTCACCTTTACATATATGTTGTCCTCCATATTGGTAAAAGGAGGCATTTCCAGTACCAGCGGCGCTATTTTGTGCTGCAGGGAATAAATGTGAAAATCCTTCATAACGCCTATGACTACACGCTCTGTGCGGTTCCCTTCCTGGTCTATTTTAAACTGCACCCGCTTCCCGATCGGATCATCCCAGTTCAGTGTTTTTGCCAGCGTTTCATTGATCAGCACTGCATGTTGCATATCCGATTCGCCGGTATCTGAAAAGTTACGGCCGCTCTTCAGCGTAATGCCCAACGTTTTCAGGTAATCTGCATCCACCGCGTAATTCTGTGCAATTACAGAAGCGTCGGAAATACTGCCGTTCTGCTCAAAGAAAAAGCCATGGCCGCCAATATTATTCCGGCCAATAGGGTTGCTGGCTGCAGCCACCTGCTGTACCAGCGGGTTGCGCAACAGCTGTTCTTTCAGCACTGGGATCTTATTCCGCATTTGCTGGTCGGGTAAATGGAAAGACAATACCTGGTCTTTATTAAAGCCGAGATTTTTATGCATCATGTACTGCAACTGATCGTAGGCTACCATGGTGCTACCTGTTAGAATAATGGCTATCGCAAACTGGAAAGTAACCAGTCCTTTACGGAAACCCGCGTGGCCGCCGTTGCCCAGCTTGCCTTTCAGTGAATTGATCACTTTAAAACCAGACATAAATACCGCCGGGTAAACCCCTGCCAGCAATCCGGTAAGTGACGCCAGCAACAGCATCACTGCAATGGTTCTTAATATCCCGAACTGCCACAACCTTACCTGCGACCCGGTAAAACTATTGAACCAGGGCAGTAGCAAGGCTACCAGTCCTATTGCCACAAGCGCCGCTAAAAAGGTAAGCAGCATGGATTCTGTCAGGAACAGCCGTGCAATTTCCTCCCTGCCCGATCCCATACTTTTCCGTACGCCTACTTCCCGTATACGTGCGCTGGCACGGGCGGTGGCAAGGTTCATATAGTTAATACAGGCAATCAGCAATGTAAGCAAACCAATGCAAAGGAAAATATAGATGTACAGGATATTCCCATTGGGTGATATTTCATAGCCGAGATGCGAATGCAGGTGAATATCTTCTACCGGCTGTAATTCCATTTTGTAAGTCACCTCTCCCATGCGTGGTTTTAAATACCGCTCAAAAAACGCCGGCAGCTTGCTTTCCAGCGCTTTGGCATCGGCGCCGTCCTGGAGTAACAGGTAGGTATATACGTCGAAATTCTGCCAGCCGTTGGCGTTATAATCAGAAGGCATTACACGCAGGCCGCTGAAAGAAAAATGCGAGTTCGACGGAACATCTTCCATTACTGCGCTCACGGTATAAGCGGTGCTGTCTTCCGTAAGAATAGTTTTTCCTACCGCCTCTTCAGGACTGCCAATCAGCTTTTGGGCCAGGCTGCGTGTGAGCACCAGCGAATTGGGCTGCGCCAGCGCAGTAGCAGCATCTCCTGCCGCCATCGGGAAATTGAACACCCCGAAAAAGGTACTGTCTACAAAAAACATATCCCCTACTTCCAGCTTCTTTTGCCCGTATTTCAATGCGGCGCCGCCATCCGTTTCCACCCTGGTGATCTGTTCTATTTCGGGATAATCTTTCTTCAATACTGCGGCAAAGGGCGCGGAGGTGGAAGCCAGGTGCAGGTTACCGCCCGACCAGGTGGCATGGTTAACGGCCCTGTATATACGATTTGCCTGGGGGTAAAAATTATCAAAGCTGGTTTCCCGCTGTACATACAGCAACAGCAACCAGCAAGCTGCCATACCGATAGAAAGCCCCGCTATGTTGATCAGGGAATAATATTTAAACCTTACCAGATTACGCCATGCTATCAGGAGATGATTTCGAAACATCGGAGAAGTTTTTAGTTGATGTCTATCTCACATTTTCTCTTCTCCACACATGAAAAGCAAAAACATGCCATCCGGAACGTATACTAAATACCAGCACCAAACACATAACAACATATTACATGTGTTCGATTTTAGTACATTACCTGTACGATATCACGCTTTCAGCAGTTCTCCTTCCTGCTGTACCAGGTTATTGGCAATGCTGATATCAATAGCTTTAAGGATCTCTTCTTTCATTTCTTCGGTAACGCGGCTATAGCCAAACATTTTGGCAATAAAAGGAACTGCATCTTCCCGTTGGATAGCTATGGCATCTTTCACTACCTTTTCCAGGGCTACGCCTATTTCCTCTACCGCGATGTAGTTGATTTTCCTGGCGGAAGCCGGCAATTGACTGCGGTTGCGCACTACCGGTGTTGGCAACGAGGTATCCCAGAGGAATTGTCCTTTTATCTTTATCCGTTTGCCGGCATCGGAATGGCGTACTGCATGACGCAGTATTTCCCGGATGCGCGGCCCAACCCTGGTTATACCGGCTGCTTCCACCATACGCCGCGCCAGTTCATCAAAATGAACGGGGCTTTCTACCACCACCACCTGCTCTATCCAGTTGCATAGTTTACCGATCGGTGAAAGATGAAACTCCTGCTCCCTGATTTCATCAGGCAGTACGGCTGTTTCATACTCCGGTACTTCATCTTCCACTTCAGGCACCGCTTCCCTGGTTAATGTTTCTGCGGTTTCTTTTGCCACATCTGCAGCTACCTGGTCGTCGATGGCCACCGCAGCTTTTGCTTTTTCAATAGCGGTCACCAAACGATTCAGCTCCCGTTCAGGATTGCGGAACCAATCGGTGCTCCATACCCGGTGGATCTTCCAGCCGATGGCTTCCAGCACCTGTTGCCGCAAACGGTCGCGGTCGCGCGCAGAGCGCGCTGAATGATAGGCCGCGCCATCACATTCTATTCCCAATATATAACGGCCCGGATTTTCTGCATCTACAATAGCCAGGTCAATATAAAATCCTTTTGATCCAACCTGTTTGCGAACGGTATAACCAAGCGCCTCCAGCTTTGCCGCTACATTTTCTTCAAAGGGGCTGTCGGCCGGAAGACCCGTTTCCGCCGTCATATAAAGCTTTCCATGCTGGGCGAAATACAGGAAATTCTTCAACGATTGTATGCCATAACTTTTTGTCCTGTTCAAATCAATATCATCGGCGGTGATATTGGTAAATACTTCACAACGCATCTTTGCCCGGGTGATCAGTACGTTGAGTCTTCTTTCCCCGCCTTCATTATTCAGCGGGCCAAAAGACATGGCCACATAGCCCTCTTCCGTACGTCCGTAACCGATAGAGATAAAGATCACATCCCTTTCATCTCCCTGTACGTTTTCCAGGTTCTTTACAAAGAAAGGTTCATCCTGGTGCGCCATGAAATACGATTCCAGCTCCGGCGATTTACGGCGCCGTAACTCCAGCGCGTCGCTGATCGCCTGCCGTTGTGAGGTACTGAACGCTACTACTCCCAGGCTAAGGCCCGGATGTCTACGGGCATGCTCCATTACCGCATCGGCTACTATCTCTGCTTCTTTTGGGTTGGTGCGGGTTTTACCGCGATCATACGCTGTATCTTTCAGGTGATGAAATACGAGTCCTTTTCTTTCTTTATCACCTGGACTGGGGAAGATCACCAGTTTATTTTCATAGAATTGGTGATTCGATAAAGTGATCAGCGATTCGTGCCGGCTCCTGTAATGCCAGCGCAGCATACGTTGCGGCGCACCCTGTGCATCACATAAACCCAGGATGCTCTGCATATCTGCTGTTACATTCTCTTCATCATCTGTTTCGCGGGTAAGTGAATCGAAGAAACTGGTAGGTGGTAACTGTTTATTATCTCCCACTACTACCAATTGCCGGCCGCGCAAAATAGCACCCAAAGCCTCCACAGGCTTTACCTGGCTGGCTTCGTCAAAAATAACAAGATCAAACTCCAGTGTAGCAGGCGGTAAAAAGTTGGCAATAGATAAGGGGCTCATCATAAATACCGGTTTAATAGCCTGTATAGCCAATCCTGCTTCCTGCATCAGTTTGCGGATAGGCATATGGCGCGCCTTCTTGTTAAACTCTGTGCGCAGGATATTTACCTGTCCGCCTGCATCCGCGCGGGGCATCTGTTCCCAGTGCTGTAAAGCGGCGCGGGCGCGGTTATACTGCAGGTTCAGCACATCCAGTTTCCGGAACTGTTCCACCATTTCTTCATGGCCCGCGCGTTCAAATTTACGCAGTGCCGGCTGCGATTTCACCGCTGTTTCCACCAGGTACTCGTACCATGTTTTCTCCAGGGCTGTTCTCAGTAACCTGGCGCCTCCTTCCCACTCCTGCACCGGCGTGATCAGGCATCCCAGCTGTTCCTGTATAGCCGTTTCCGTTATATTGTTCCAGGCAATAAGATGATGTATTTCCGGCAGTTTATCTGTCCATGTTTGCAGTTGCCGTTGCTGTGCATCCAGCAACAGGGGGAACTGACCTGCAGGCATTTCCAGCCGGTTTAGCACAGCGCTGTTGCGTTGCTGCTGCTCCAGCAGCAACCCGGTGAGTTGCTGCTGGTTCGCAAGCGCTTCTGCCGCATTCCGGTTACCATGCAGCCATACCACCACCTGCGGCGGACAACTACCTGCCGAAACGCGTGTATGCAGCTCCGTTATATAATCCGTTGCTTCCTGCAATGCGGGCCAGTCGGTATGCGACTTCTGCCAGCGGCTGCCAAACAGCTCACGGCCCAACGCGGCATGTTCTTTCAATAGTGCATCCTGTCGCCTGAACTCCATGATGGCATCTATATACTGTAGTTTATCTTCCTTATCGCGTGGCAGTTCATGTTTACATAAAGCAGCCAGCTGCCGGTTACTTTTTTTGTATGCGCCTATAAGGAATTTGTACCACTTATGACCATGCGCCAGCAGGTTCTCCCGGATCTCCATTACATTTTGTTCCCAGGCTTCAGGAATAAAGATCTCCTGGTACTGTTCCTGCACAGCGGTAGCCGCCACCCCTGCAGCCAGCCATTCCGCGATGTCCTGTTTTTGCAGCAGCCAGGCTTTACTGGCAACATTCATGTCCCCGAGATCGGGTTGGCGCGCCAGCAACGCACAAATATCAATAAGCGCTTGTATGGCGGTAATATCTTTGGGAGATGGGATATTCATTTTCCCCGCAATAGCGGAAGTTGCCTGCATCAATGCTTCCTGTGCTGTTAGTGCCTCTTTGAGCAATTGCGCAAACGCAGTTTGTTCATGCGGCAATAATACAGTAAGCCGGCTGCCACGGAAAGCGAGGTTGGCCGGTACACCCGTTTCCTGCAGGCATGCCTGTATCCGCAATGCCATAGCTGTGGCCTTGTTCATAGCCACAGCATCCCACTGTGTAATATCCGGTATTTGTATGGCAGGTAAGGTGATACCCGCAGTTTCTTCGTTTAACCGTAACAGGTAGCCTATTACCTGGTGCGCAGTTAAACCGCTTTTTTCGATTGCCCCGTTTATAGCAAGACAATAACCATTCAGTTCTTTTTTATAATTATCCAGGAGCAGCACTTCTTCCTGTAACTTCCGGATAGACGGCCGTCCCAGTTCCAGTACCTTCCTCAGCTCCTGGTGCAGTTCTTTTTTATTGGCCTTATGACTGTGCAGTTCCAGGCAGGCTTCTCCCAGCTGTATGTTATCCAGCCGGCGTTTCACCACTTCCAGCGCCGCCATTTTCTCTGCTACAAACAATACTTTTTTCCCACGCCCTATGGCATCTGCAATGATGTTGGTGATAGTTTGTGATTTGCCTGTTCCCGGAGGCCCCTGTATCACCAGGTTCCGGCCTTCCTGTACGCTCAGCATCGCCATGATCTGTGAGCTGTCGGCGTCCACTACCTGGAACAGTTCATGCGCATTGGTATCGTTGTCAATGAACACATCGTCATCCAATTGTGGTGCGGCATCTGAAAAGCCGCCGCCAAAAAGGCTTTGAATAACAGGATGTGTAAGTATATCATCTTCCTGCCGCCATTTGGAAGCGTCCAGGTCGTTATAGATCAGGAATTTGCCAAAAGAGAAAAAGCCCAGTTCTACCGCATCAGGGGCCACTTTCCACCCGGGAATAGGCTCCACCGCTGCGGCCACTTCCGCGAGATACGCGTTCACGTCAAAATCTTCCGTATCCGGAAGGTCGGGGATATCGATATTAAAATCCGCTTTCATTTTGGCCTGCAGCGAAATATTGGCGCCTACGTCTTCCAGGGAATATTTCAGCCGGAAACGCTCCCTTGCACTGGAGCGATCCAGCAGCACCGGCACCATGATCAGCGGTGCAAAGCGTGCCTCATCGCTGCCGGCGGCCTCGTACCATTGCAGCATCCCCAGTGAGATGTAAAGGATGTTCACCCCTTGTTCTTCCATGCTCATCCGTGCCGCATAGTAGGTATTCAGCAGCCGGGAATGCAGGGTTACCTGGGTTTCATTGGTTTGTAAACGGGTATCGGTTAACGCGTCTTTAGACACCGGTTCGTTATACTGTACGGTTTCTTCTTCCTGCTTTTTTTCGGGGCGGCCGAGAAACGACATGGTTTTACCTTCCCGCACCAGTATATCATAAATGGCAGCAGATTGTTCTTCTACAATATGTAAACCTTTGCCCGCCGGCAACTTGTAATTCAACAATGGATTTCTGAGGCCCAAATCCAGTAATTCCTTCCGGGAGGATTCCAGCCTGGTTAATATGGATGCGATCATAATTGGCAAAATAAAACGCTACAAATATAATTTTAATAAACGGTGAAGAAGGAGAAGAAGTATACAAACGGAGAAAATCCCGTTTTCCGGGGTAGGCGTTACCGTGAAGGCGCCGGCCTGTATATGATTATATACCTATATTTGAAGCTGAAACCAAACCCCGTTCTGCGGTGCAGAACATATACCCATATGAATACGAGATCCATTATTTCACTCTCCACCTTTGTTCTTTTAGTGTTTACCGGCTTAGTTATACTTGGATTGTGGGGCTGCCCCCAATACAAAGTGTATTCCCAGCGCATGGAAGGAGAAGCGCTGCTGGCGCATGCCCAGGCGTCTAAAGAAGTAGCCGTGGCGGAAGCCCGCGCCAAAATGGAAAGCGCTGCTATGCTGGCTGCCGCAGATACTATCCGCGCGCATGGCGTGGCCCGCTCCAACCAGATCATCGGGGAATCGCTGCGCAACAATGAAGCGTACCTCCACTGGTTGTGGATCGATAACATTGAGAAAAACCCACAGGCAGTGATTTATGTGCCTACGGAGGCGAATCTGCCTATACTTGAGGCTGGGAGAAGGCCGTGGGGAAAGGATACGGCGAGGTAGTCACAACAAAGTAAAGTA
>NZ_DATMTE010000189.1:0-9729 GCF_035564935.1 Chitinophaga sp.
TACTACCGGAATCCTACCTATATGAACTTCGACGAGTTCTATAAGCTGCAATCCAAACAAAGCGAACAGGACTACTGGCAAAAAAGGGCCAGCGCACTCGGTAACCTGAACCAACGCGCCAACGGACCCGCCCTCTATAACGG
The DNA here is from genome assembly GCF_035564935.1 of Chitinophaga sp. GTDB lineage: Bacteria > Bacteroidota > Bacteroidia > Chitinophagales > Chitinophagaceae > Chitinophaga. Next base: position 144 of record NZ_DATMTE010000189.1, read on the forward strand.
CAATAACCTGTTCGACCGTATTTTTGGCGGCAGCAAAGTAGATATCCGCCCCCAGGGTAGCCTGGACCTTACCTTCGGATACCAGGGCCAGAATATCAAGAACCCCGTACTGGTGGAACAGGCCAGGAAGAATGGCGGGTTTAATTTTGATATGGGCATCAATATGAACGTGGTAGGGAAGATCGGGGATAAACTGAAACTTATCACCAACTATAATACCCAGTCGCAGTTCGACTTTGAAAACCAGGTTAAACTGGAATATACCGGCTACAACGATGAAATTATCAAGAAGATTGAAGCCGGTAACGTGAGCTTCCCCTTGCGCAGCACCCTCATTTCGGGTATACAGTCGCTTTTCGGGGTGAAAACCCAGCTGCAGTTCGGCCGCTTAACCGTTACCAGTGTACTCTCCAACCAGAAATCGCAGAAGCAGAACCTCATGCTCAAAGGCGGTACCCAGGTGCAGGACTACAACCTCAGGGCCGATGAGTATGAAGATAACCGCCACTTCCTGCTGGCGCAATACTTCCGTGATAACTTTAATACCGCCATGTCTAACCTGCCGGTAATTAAATCGCTGGTCAATATCACCAGGCTGGAAGTGTGGGTAACCAATAAAACCGGGGCCACCACCCAAACCCGCGATATCGTTGGTTTGATGGACCTGGCGGAACAGAACCCCTACAATAAAACCGATATCAATGTACTTACCAGCTCCAAGCTACCGGACAGGGGAACCAACGACCTCTATTCAAAACTGATCAGCGACCCCGCCAGCAGGAACACCGGAACAGTAGTGAGCCGCCTCCTGAATATTGGACTGCAACCGGTATCAGAGTTTGAGAAAACATTTGCCCGTAAGCTCGATTCTACAGAATACATCTATAACCGCCAGCTGGGTTTCATCTCCCTTAACCAACAGTTACAGCCAGATGAAGTACTGGCTGTAGCTTACCAGTACACCTACAATGGAAGGGTGTACCAGGTAGGTGAGTTTTCCCAGGATGTACCCCCGGATCAGAACAACAGCGCCAACCAGCCGGTGCTGTTCCTCAAATTGCTGAAAGCCACTTCCGCCCGTCCCACCCTCCCGGTATGGGACCTGATGATGAAAAATATTTACGCCACCGGCGCCTTCCAGGTGAATAAGGAAGACTTCCGCATGGATGTATACTATAAAGACCCCGGGGCCGAAGGACGCCCTCCCAGCGACAAACGGTATATCCCCGATGCCAAAGGCGACTACGCCGGCGCACCGATCATTACTATTCTGAACCTCGACCGCCTCAATAACCAGCTGGATCCACAGCCAGATGGCGTGTTCGATTACGTGGAAGGCTATACGATCAATTCCCTTACCGGTAAGATCATGTTCCCCGTACTGGAACCATTCGCGGATGGATTGAAAAAGGCCTTTAACGGCGATGCCGCCCTGGAAAAACAATACCTCTATAACGTATTATACGATTCCATCAAAGTAGTGGCGCAGCAGTTTCCGCAACTGAACCGGTATGTGATCAGGGGATCCTATAAATCGGCCAGCAGCTCCGAAATCAACCTCGGCTCCGGTACCACCATCCCGCCGGGATCAGTAGTGGTTACCGCCGGCGGGCAGCAGCTCCGTGAAAATGTGGATTATATCATCGACTATAACCTCGGCAGACTGAAAATCATCAACGGAGGCGTACTTAACTCCGGTGTGCCTATCAATGTGCAGTTTGAAAATAATTCCCTCTTCGGGCAACAGGTCCGGAACTATTTTGGTACCCGCCTGGATTATCTTGTGAATGATAAACTGAGCCTGGGCGGTACAGTAGTGCGTATGAGCGAAAGACCGTATTACCAGAAAGTGAACTATGGGGAAGACCCCATTAAAAATACCATGGTGGGCCTCGATGCGAACTACGCCTCCGAATGGAAAGGACTTAACCGCTTCCTGGATAAATTGCCCAACTATACCAGCTCTTCTCCTTCCAATATCCTGTTCACCGGCGAGGTAGCCCGTTTGTTCCCGGGCCACAGTAAGCTGGTGAATGAACCCGGCAGCAAAAGCGGTACTGCTTACATCGACGACTTTGAAGGCGTGAAAAGCGGTTATGACCTGAAGTTCCCGGCTACCAGCTGGGCGCTTGCCTCTACGCCAAAAGGCGCTACCGATGCCAATGGCAGGGTGATGTTCCCCGAAGCAGAATTGAATAATATCACGGATTACGGAAAAAACAGGGCAAAACTGGCCTGGTATATCATAGAACCAACCCTCCAGTTACCCAAATCCCCTAACCTGCCCGCGGGTATTTCTGTAGACGATCAGTCGGATCCGCGCGTAAGGCTGGTATACCAGAAAGAAGTGTTCAAAAACAGGTCTACCGACTTCGGACAAAGCCAGTTAAGCACCCTCGATCTGGCTTACTATCCAACAGAAAGAGGTCCTTACAACTTTACCAATACCCCTATAGCCATGGATAACAACGGCCACCTGAGCCGGCCACAGGGTAAGTGGGGTGGTATCATGAGGGCTATTGATAACAGCGACTTTGAAACAGCCAATATAGAATACATCGAATTTTGGATACAGGATCCTTTTATCAAACAGCCTAACAGCACCGGCGGTTCCCTGTATTTCAACTTAGGTAATGTATCGGAAGATATCCTCAAAGACTCCAAAAAATTCTTTGAAAACGGGATGCCCGATCCCCGCCAGGATCCGAATAAGATCGACTCCTCCAAATGGGGCCGTGTACCTAAGTTCCAGCAGCAGATCACCCAGGCCTTTGATAATGATCCCAATATCCGCAACTACCAGGACGTAGGATACGACGGTTTAAAATCGCAGGATGAAGCCGCCTTCTTCAAAGGCTATATGGATACGCTGCGCCAGAACTTTGGCGGAAGCCCGGTGTATAACCGCGCCGTTCAGGATCCGGCAAACGATGATTATAAACACTACCGCGACCCGGTATATAATGGTCTTACCATCCTGCAGCGTTATAAGAACTACAGCAACCCGGAAGGTAACTCCCCGGTATCCGACCCGAAATCACAGTTCTCTTCTGCAGCTACCAACATTCCTGAATCAGAAGACCTGAACAGGGACAATACCATGAATGAAACGGAAGAATATTTCCAGTATAGGGTGGATCTGAAACCCAACATGGCAGTAGGTTCCAACTTTATTGTGGATAAGATAGATGCAGATGTGACATTGCCCAATAACCAGAAAACAACCGAAACCTGGTACCAGTTTAAAGTGCCGCTGAACCAGTTCAATGCCAAAATAGGTAACATACCGGATTTCAAATCCATCCGTTTCATGCGTATGTTCCTTACCAATTTCAGCGATTCTATCGTAGTGCGTTTCGGTAAACTGGAATTGGTGCGCAACCAATGGCGCCGCTACCTGTACGAACTGCGTCCCGGTGATCCTATACCGCTGGATAATACCACTACCTTTAATTCTTCTGCTGTAAATATTGAAGAAAACTCTTCCCGTACACCTATTCCATATGTACTGCCCCCGGGAGTAGTACGCCAAAATACCATCAGCACCAACAATACTACCCTGCAACTGAATGAACAGTCCCTGTCTGTTCAGCTCTGCAACCTGCAGGACGGCGAAATGCGCGCCATGTACAAAACACTGAATATGGATCTGCGCCAGTACAAAAAGCTGCAGATGTTTATTCACGCAGAAGCAGTAGGTACCGCCACTTCGCTGAAAGACGGGCAGGTACAAGCGGTGATCCGTATTGGTAGCGACTTTGTAAGCAACTACTACGAATACCGCATCCCGCTGAAAGTAACAGATTGGAATGGTCCTAAAACAGCGCTCGATATCTGGCCGGAACGCAACAACCTCGATCTCCTGATGTCGCAGCTCAGCACCCTGAAACAGCAACGCAACATGTGCGATTCCTGTTCACCGCTGCTGCCATACCCCGCCAACCCGGTGGCCGACCAGTACGGAAACTTTATGACGGTAGTGGGTAACCCCAGCCTGGGCGACGCCCGTACCATGATGATAGGTATCCAGAATCCAAAAGACGATGGGCAACCCCGCTGTGCGGAAGTGTGGCTGGATGAACTGCGCCTCACCGATTTCGATGAAAAAGGCGGGTACGCGGCACTGGCAAGGGTAGATGTACAACTGTCAGACCTGGGATCCATTTCCATTTCCGGTAATATGCATACCGCCGGGTTCGGAAATATAGATCAGCGCGTAAATGAACGGTTCAGGGATAACTTCCTGCAATACGATGCAGCCGCCAATCTCGATCTGGGTAAACTGCTGCCAAAGAAAGCCGGGATCTCCATTCCTGTATATGCCGGTTACTCACAATCGGCCAGTAACCCCGAATATGATCCTTACGACCTGGATATAAAACTGAAAGATAAAATTGCCCTCGCCAGGAGCAGGCGGGAGAAAGATTCCATCCGGCGCGATGCACAGGATTTCACCTCCATCAAAAGCCTCAACTTCACCAATGTCCGGAAACTCAACCTGGGTGGCGGCGGAAAACGGCACCTGTGGGATATAGAAAACTTTGACATCAGCTATTCCTTCTCACAGATCCTGCGCCATAACCCCATCATTCAAAGTGATGTGCTCACCAAGCACAGGGGAGGCCTGGGTTACAACTACGCCGGCCAGCCGCATTACCTGGAACCGTTTAAAAAACTGATCAAAAGTAAAACGCACTGGCTCGATCTCATACGCGATTTCAATGTTAACTACGTGCCCTCTATCCTGAGCTTCAGGGCAGACGTTTCCAGGCAGTTTGGCGCCACCCGCGTGCGTAACGTAGGCGGCGACGTAAAATACCAGCTCCCGGAAACCTATAATAAATACTTTACGTTCGACCGGTACTATACCGTTAAATGGGATCTGACACGAAGCATCAACTTTGAATTTAATGCGGTGAATAATGCCCGTATCGATGAACCCAACGGCCGTATCGATAACTCGGCGAAGAAAGATACCGTACGCCGCAACTTCTTCAAAGGCGGGCGTAATACCAATTACATGCACAACGCCAACTTCACGTATACCTTGCCTACGGCGAAGTTCCCGGCACTGAGCTGGACCAATATCGCGTTCGGATACAGTACGGAATACCGCTGGACAGGCGCTTCCCAGCTGGCATTGTATCTGGGTAACGCCATTGAAAACTCCCAGCAGAAAACACTGACAGCGGAATTTAAATTCGTGGAACTCTATAATAAATCGAAATTCCTCCGCAATGTGAATGCAAGGAAGCCGCAAAACAATAACAACCAGAATAGTAATAACAAAAATAATAACGGTAACCAGTCGAACCAGAACCAGACCGCATCTTCCGACGAAATTTCTCCATGGGTGAAAGGTTTGCTGAAACCATTAATGATGCTGAAACGGATCGGGTTTAATTTCAATGAAAACGCCGGTACCCGTTTACCAGGTTATATAGACAGTACCAAGATCATTGGTATGAACTGGGCCACCATGGCGCCGGGCCTGAACTTCGTATTTGGCTACCAGCCGGACCGGAAATGGTTCGACAAATTTGCACAAAAAGGACTCATTACGCCGGATACCTTGTTTAACATCCAGGCGCAACAACAATTTACACAGCGTTGGGATTTACAGGCCCAGCTGGAGCCGATAAATGACCTGCGCATTGATCTGACCATGACCAAGTCGTTTACCAAAACACATACGGAACTGTTTAAAAATCTCACAGACCCGGCAGACTTCCAGCACCTGAGCCCATATGATGCCGGTGGTTTTGAAATTACCTATATCGCTATCAAAACCATGTTTGGTAAAATCAATACCTCGGATGGTATTTCACAAACCTTCCGCAATTTTGAATCGTACCGTAACACCATCTCAAAAAGGCTGGGCGCTGCAAATCCATACAATAAAGATCCGGGTGTTCCATCCGGTGATCCTAAGGATCCAACCTACGCATACGGTTACACCCGGTATGCACAGGATGTGCTGATACCGGCCTTCCTGGCGGCTTACACAGGTACCAGCCCGGATAAGGTATCGCTGCTGAAACAGGGCAACGATAATGTGAAGAGCAATCCTTTCAGCAATTATGTTCCGAAACCCAACTGGAGCCTCACTTATAACGGGTTAACAAAGCTGGAGCCATTCCGCTCTTTCCTGACCAACTTTACTATCAGGCACGCCTATACGGGTACATTGAGTATGAACTCCTACAATACATCGATGTATTTTGAAGATCCGCGGCTTTCCGGCTACCCCGCGTTCAGGGATACCATTTCGGGAAATTACTATCCGTACTTTATGGTGCCTAACCTTACGCTTACGGAATCCTTCTCGCCGTTACTTGGTGTAGATCTTACTTTTGTGAACAGCCTCAATGCCAGGGTGGAATTTAGAAAGAGCCGTTCCCTCAGTTTGAGCCTTATCGATTACCAGCTTACAGAAGTGCGTTCCAGTGAAATAATTATTGGTGCAGGCTACCGCGTAAGAGGCGTCCAGTTGCCATTCTCCCTGAGCAAGAATGGAGGTAAAAAACTGCAGAACGATATGAACTTCCGGCTGGACCTCAGCTTCCGGGACGATAAAACCGCCAATAACCGGCTGGATGCCGACCTGGCTATTCCTACCAGCGGCCAGAAAGTAGTGGGTATCTCACCATCTATCGATTACGTAGTGAATAACAGGTTGAACCTGAGATTCTTCTACGACCGCAGGCAAACCATACCGGTGATTTCTACCGCATACCCCATTACCAGCACCAGTGGCGGTATTACCTTCCGGTTTGTACTGTCGCAATAGGGAATAAATATATATAATGGATTTATAGTTAGATGAATAACTGCATAAATTGTCCCGTTTGTCTAACTATAAATCCGTTTTTTCATAACAGGGGATTGATAATTATTTACTAGGTTTGCGGCGTGAAAGGGTTTGGGATCATATGCATATTTCTGGGTCTGCTGTTACAAAACTTCAGCAGGAGCGTGATTTTCGTGCAGTTTAAAATGAACCAGTCCTACATTGCGAGCGTTCTTTGCGAAAATAAGAACAAACCTGAAATGCACTGTAACGGTCGCTGTCATTTGAAAAAGGAACTCGACAGGGATGCACAGCAGGACAAAAACAACAACACCGGGAAAGATAAATACGAGGTGATGTTTGTAGAAGCGTTACAATCTTTCCACACTACGCCCCCCGTTAATCAGCCCGTTTTTAACGCCTGTTATAAGGCGCCCCGCCTTCATTCACTGGCACTCTCCATCTTCCATCCGCCACAGCTGGTAGTAGCCTGATTTTTGAACTTATACTACCTGACTAATCCTGTTCGCCATCAGCGAACGGTACAATGACGTACATACATGAAACAATGTTGTTTACTCCTCATTGCATGCATGGCTGTGGCTAACAGTTATGCACAGCAGATACATGGGCGCGTGGCAGATGCTCAAACAAAAGAAGCGCTGCCAGGTGTGAATGTAAGGCTGTTACACGCCACTACCGGGTGTAATACCAACGCACAGGGGAAATATGAATTAACAGCTGCAGAAGCAGACTCCATAGAAATATCATACGTGGGATATGTTCCTGTTCAATTGCCAGCGGAAGCAGCTGCAAAAACACCGGTGATTTACCTGCGGCAGCGCACTACCAGCCTGAACGAGATCATCGTTTCTTCTTCACGCGATAAACAGCAGCGCTCAGAAGCGCCGATAGCCATCAGCACTATCTCCGCTCAAACACTGAGCGAAACCAAAGCCACTACCCTGGACAAGGTACTGAATAAAGTGAGCGGCGTATATATGGTGGACCTGGGCAATGAACAGCATACAATGGCTATCCGCCAGCCCATAGGCTATAAAAGTCTTTTCCTTTACCTGGAAGATGGTATTCCCATCAGAACAATCGGCGACTTTAATCACAATGCACTGATTGAAATCAATATGGCTGCATTGAAATCCGTGGAAGTGATCCGCGGGCCCGCTTCCTCATTATATGGCAGCGAAGCAGTAGGCGGCGCCGTTAACTTTATTACAGCCTCCCCAACATTGGTGCCTACTGCCAGGATCCAACTGGAAGGCAGTAACCGGGGATACAAAAGAACAGATTTCAGTGTATCCAATGCCGTGAAAAAAGTGGGCTTTGCCGTAGGCGGTTACTATGCCAGTCAAACCAATGGTTATATGGACCATAGCGATTTCCATAAACTGGCGCTCACCGCTAAAGTGGAGTACCAGGTAAATGAAAAGAACAAATGGACCAACGCCGCTACACTGATCAATTATAAAACAGACCAGACCGGTGGGCTCGACAGCACCCACTTCTTTGCAAAAGACTACCGCAACTTTCAAACATTTACCTATCGTGAAGTAAAGGCGTTGCGTGTGCGCAGCACGCTGGAACATGAATGGGATAACAGCAACCATACTACCTTTACCGCCTTCTTCCGTAACAATACGATCGGGCAAAATCCTTTCTATGCTATCAAAGACATAAGAGGCACGCTGAAGGCAAACGGGCAGATCAACAGCGACGGCTTCAACAGCTATGGCATTATTGCGCAGCATAAAAAACAGTTCAGGTGGAAACAGGCAGCGCTTATTGCCGGTATCAGCGCGGACTATAGCCCTGCTACCTATGTAGCTAACTATATAGATATTACGAAAGATGCTGCCGGTTATTACGCTAGTTATCGTAATACTGATTCCGTGCTCACCGATTACCGGGTGGGATTGCTGAACAGTGCCGTGTACACACAGTTTGAATTTTCTCCATTGCCGGAAATGAGGGTAGTAGCTGCTTTGCGTTACGATCGTATGGATTATAATTTCGAAAACCATCTCACGCCTTCTGCATATACCGGCGCACCCAGCGAACGGAATAATTTTAATGCCGTTACGCCTAAACTGGGACTTACTTATAACCTCGGTAAAAATCGTGGGTTGTATGCAAATTATAGTGTAGGATTTGCGCCGCCTAACATTTCAGAATTGTATACAGGTGTAAAAGTACCGGTGCTGAAATCGGCTACTTACCAGAACTATGAAGCAGGCGGATGGCTTGCCTTTGCACAGGAGAAAGGTTATGCGGACCTCAGCATTTACCGTATGAATGGCAGCAATGAAATTATCAGTGTAAGAAATGCCGATGGTATATATGAAAACCGGAATACCGGCGCCACCACCCACAGCGGCGTAGAGTGGAATATTAAATACACGCCGCTGCCGGGCGTATTTGTACGCAGCAGCGGTACTTATGCCGAACATCTTTTTAAAGCTTATTCAGATGGAAGTAAAGTGTATAACAATAACCAGATGAGTGGCGCCCCTAAATGGATCACTAATACTGAAGTTACCTGGAAACCTGCATTCCTGGCTGGTTTCAGGATAGGCGCTGAATGGCAGCATATCAGCAAATATTATATGGATCCTGCCAACACGGCTGTATATAACGGGTACGATCTGTTTAACGCCAGGGCAGGGTATACCTGCAAAAGGTTTGAGTGCTGGCTCAACTGTATGAATGTTGGCGATCAGTTGTATGCCACCACCGCAGAACAATCTGCCTATGGCAAAACCTACAGGGTAGGCCCGTCGC
>NZ_DATMTE010000190.1:0-3358 GCF_035564935.1 Chitinophaga sp.
GATCGCTATAACAAACAGGATCCTAATAAAGGAGATGAAGGTGATATAGGCTATGTCGGCGAAGTCATCAAATTTTATGTGATCCGTTCAAAGGATAAAGGCAATATTTATATCCAGTTTTCTGCCAACAGTGCCGCCGGCAAATTAAATATTCTCCAGGAAAAGGATTTCCAACAAACCATTACGAAGGTTACCGCCGATAAAATCGCCAAAGACCTTACGGAAAACGGAAAATCTGTTTTATATATCAATTTCGATACTGATAAGTCTACTGTTACCACAGCGGGCAAAGAAGTTGTTGAACAAATTGCTGCTGCTTTAAAAAAGGGAGCAAGCCTGAAGATCCTTATTGAGGGTCATACCGATAATACCGGCGATGGCGCTCATAATAAGAAATTATCTGACGACAGGGCCAACGCGGTTATGAATGCGCTGGTTGCAGACGGAATAGAAAAATCACGCCTGAGTGCCAAAGGTTTTGGGGCTGAACGACCGCTGGTAGCTAACGATAATGAAGAAAACAAAGCCAAAAATCGCCGGGTGGAATTAATAAAAGTGAATTGATAATTCCGGTACCCTGTTATTGCATTAATCCGTATAAAAACTATCAATGCGCCAGCATATTTTATGTTGGCGTGTTGGTAGCATTCAACCTGGTCCGATCTGGCGAACGGATTATCTGTCAAATAAAAAAGGTTGCTCAAGTGAGCAACCTTTTCTGTACCACGTACGGGAATCGAACCCGTGACTCCTCCGTGAAAGGGAGGCGTCTTAACCCCTTGACCAACGCGGCATGTCATTTTCGGATTGCAAATGTAGGATCTTATTTGATATTTCCAAAAAATATTTTCATAACCTAAAATTATATTGATTAATAGTGGTATTGATTGTAAATTCGCTCTCGATTTTTTCATACTCAAATCACGATGTAAAATGGGAACTACTCTCAAAATTGGTATTAATGGTTTCGGTCGTATCGGCCGTTTGGTATACCGCCAGATTTACAAAATGCCCGGCATTGATGTGGTAGCTATCAATGACCTCACCAGCCCTACTGTGCTGGCGCATTTGCTGAAATATGATTCAGCACAGGGTAGATTCGATGCAGACGTTAAGCATTCTGAAAACGCAATCAATGTGAACGGTGAAGATGTGAAAATATATGCACAGAGAGATCCGTCTCAAATTCCCTGGAAAGATCACAACATCGATGTAGTGATCGAGTGTACAGGTTTCTTTGCTGACAGGGACAAAGCTGCGGCTCACCTGACCGCGGGCGCTAAACGCGTTGTTATTTCCGCTCCTGCTACCGGTGATCTGAAAACGATCGTTTTCAACGTTAACCACGAAATCCTGGATGGCAGCGAAACTGTTATCTCCTGCGCTTCCTGCACCACTAACTGCCTGGCTCCCATGGCTAAAGTACTGCAGGACAAATTCGGTATCGCTACCGGTTTAATGACCACTGTTCACGCTTACACCAACGACCAGAATACCCTGGATGCTCCGCATCCGAAAGGTGACCTGCGCCGTGCACGTGCTGCTGCTGCCAACATCGTACCTAACAGTACCGGTGCTGCAAAAGCTATCGGCCTGGTATTGCCGGAACTGAAAGGCAAGCTGGACGGTAGTGCACAACGTGTTCCTACCATCACCGGTTCCTTAACTGAACTGACTACCATTCTCAATAAAAAAGTAACTGCCGACGAAGTAAACGCGGCCATGAAAGCTGCTTCCAACGAATCTTTCGGTTATACCGAAGATGAAATTGTAAGCTCCGACATCGTTGGTATCCATTTCGGTTCCCTGTTTGATGCTACTCAAACCAGGGTGCTCACAGTTGGCGAACACCAGATGGTTAAAACCGTTTCCTGGTACGATAACGAAATGAGCTATGTATCTCAGCTGGTTCGTACTGTGAAGTACTTTGCCGGTTTGATCAGCAAATAATTATATACGGTACTCCCGGTGCAGGCCGGGAGTCTTTTAAATTCCGCGGAACTACACCATAGCAGCGATTGGCCAGGTTATCCGGCTATATACCCGCTTTGTGCTGTTGGTACCGCGGTTTTTTAATTTACCACTCCCCGTTATCTTAAATCGATACATTATGAGCAAATTTTCCGACTATAACTTCAATGGCCGTAAAGCCTTGATCCGCGTGGATTTCAACGTTCCCCTGAACGATAAGTTCGAAATCACCGACGATACCCGCATGCGCGCAGCCGTGCCCACTATCCAGAAGATCCTGAAAGACGGCGGCGCCGTTATCCTGATGTCGCACCTGGGCCGCCCGAAAGATGGTCCTACCGATAAATATTCCTTAAAACACCTGGTATACCACCTTATTTCCTTACTGAACGGCGTTACCGTGAAGTTTGCGGAAGACTGTATTGGTCCGGTTGCTGAAAAAGCAGCGGCCGACCTGCAGATGGGAGAAGTATTGCTGCTGGAAAACCTGCGTTTCCATAAAGCAGAAGAAAAAGGCGATGCGGCATTTGCAGAACAGCTGTCCAAATTGGGTGATGTTTATGTAAACGACGCCTTTGGTACTGCCCACCGTGCCCACGCTTCCACTGCTGTGATCGCACAATACTTCGCTCCTGAAAACCGTATGTTCGGTTTGCTGATGGAAGCGGAAGTAAACAGCGCGCAGAAAGTGCTCAACGATGCGGCCTCTCCATTTACCGCTATACTGGGCGGCGCTAAAGTAAGCGATAAGATCCTGATCATCGAAACCCTGATGGACCGTGCCAATAACCTGATCATTGGCGGCGGTATGGCTTACACCTTCCTGAAAGCCCAGGGCAGGGAAATTGGCAGCTCCCTCTGCGAAAACGACAAGCTGGACCTGGCCAATGAACTGGTAGCTAAGGCCAAAGAAAAAGGCGTGCAACTGTTGCTGCCCGTAGATTCTGTAGCAGCAGATAAATTTGCCGCCGACGCAAATACGCAGGTGGTTTCCAACGACAATATCCCTGCAGGATGGATGGGCCTTGACATAGGACCTAAGTCTGTAGCACTTTTCGGCGAAACCATTGCGGCTTCCAAAACCATTTTATGGAACGGCCCCATGGGAGTGTTCGAAATGGCTGCATTCCAGGCTGGCACTAAAGGCGTGGCGGAAGCTATTGTAACCGCTACTGCCAAAGGCGCGTTCTCCCTGGTTGGTGGCGGCGACTCCGTTGCAGCAGTAAACCAGTTCGGTATTGCAGATAAAGTAAGTTATGTTTCTACTGGTGGTGGCGCATTGCTGGAGTTCTTTGAAGGAAAAGAACTGCCTGGTATTGCAGCTATCGGCTAAGCAACCGGCTGATATATCCATTAAAAGCTATTACAGTGGCTACTGTGTGCGAAG
>NZ_DATMTE010000191.1:0-2662 GCF_035564935.1 Chitinophaga sp.
GGTATTTTTTGTACATAATTAATAATTGACAGAAATGTTAGTTAAAATAAGGCTTTTTAAAGATGTTGCAAGTTAATCAATATAATATTTCGCGGGCAAGCCTATAAACATTCTGTGGGGAATACTACCGGGATGATAACATCGGTATCATCCCGGTACATCATTATTTCACTACCGGCAGCACTACACTGGATGGGTGCTGTGCATCATGATAGATGCGGATAGTAGCTTTCTTAAAATCTTTGTCGGTAGCCTTGTAAATGTCCATGAACTGCTGGGGATTGCGGTCGGTAAGCGGGAACCAGCTGCTTTGTACCTGGATCATAATACGGTGGCCTTTCCGGAAAGTATGCGCCACATCCGGCATGGTGAATTTCACTTCGGATGGTTGATTGGGAACAAAGGCTTCCGGTTTTTCAAAACTGTTGCGGAATTTGCCACGCATGATCTCTCCCCGTACCAGCATCTGGTAGCCACCCATGGGGTAGGTAGCCGAAGGTACCCGGCGATGCTCGGTAGGTGCGTCTTCTTCGTATTTAAAATCGTCGGGAAATACATCTATCACTTTTACAATAAAATCCGCATCGGTAGTGCTGGTACTGGCTATCAGGTCGGCCACCACCGGGCCGGCCAGGGTAATGTCGTTGTCCAGCACTTCGCTTTCAAATACTGCTACATCCGGTCTGCGCCCGGCAAAGCGCTGATCGTCGGTCATATAGTTGATGGTACGGCCAAAGTGTACGTCTTCCGTATAGGGAACAGGTTTGGCGGGGTCGCTTACATATTCACTGAAACTGTTGTTAACAGCGGGTTTGGTAAAAGACAGCTTACCATTTTCCTGTAAGTAAACAGCTTGATCTTCCATATTGGCCGGGGGCCATTTGGGGAGCTGCTTCCATTTGTTTTCACCGGTGAAGAAAATAGTGGCTTCTGCAATATCAGGTGCAGCGCCCTTGCCTTTGAGGTAGTAATTGAAGAAAGGGATTTCTACATTTTGTGCGTAGTATTCTGCCGTATTACTGCCAAAACGCACATTACCCAGGTGGGTACCATCGTTGGATGCCCACTGGCCGTGGTACCATGGTCCCATTACAATACGGTTATTGGTAGACGGGCTTTTTGTTTCAATGGCCTTGTAGGTGTTCCATGCGCCGAAGCAATCTTCTGCATCAAATACACCGCCCACTATCAGCATGGCTGGTTTTACATTTTTCAGGAAGTTGCGCACATTGCGGGCTTTCCACCAGCTGTCATATGTGGGGTGTGCGTACATTTCATGCCAGAAGGTAACGCTGTCGCCGATAATTTTTGCAAAGTTCGGTAGCGCGCCGGTTTCCAGGTAGTATTTGTAATTATCATGGGTGTAGTAATCGATCCCCTTAGGCCCTTCCGTGGTGGGTTTGGGATGCGGATGATCAAATACGGTATAAAAAGAAAAGGCGTCTGCAATGAAGAAAGCACCGTTGTGATGAAAATCATCTCCCAAAAACCAATCCGTAACAGGCGCCTGCGGACTCACTGCTTTCAGGGCAGGATGACCACTCAGCGCTCCCATAGTAGAGTAGAAGCCGGGATAAGAAATACCGAATATACCCACGTTGCCGTTGTTACCATTAAGGTTCTTCACCAGCCAATCGATGGTATCATAAGTATCGCTGGCTTCGTCAATATCTTTCTTTCCTTTTTTATCCGGGTTAAAGGGCCTTACGTTCACAAATTTACCTTCGCTCATCCAGGTACCTCTTACATCCTGTATCACCATGATGTAGCCTTCTTTCAGGTATTCCTTATAATGATTTTTATAGAGCGGACGGAAGGCATTTTCGCCATACGGTGCGCAGGAATAAGGGGTGCGCGTCATCAGGATAGGATGCTTCTCCGATTGATCTTTTGGCAGGTAAATGGAAGTAAACAACTTAATGCCGTCCCGCATGGTGATGTAGACTTCTTTTTTGGTGTAGTGTTCGTACATCCAGAGGGAATCCTGGTTAACAGCCTTACAGGCAGCCGGAATTATAAACAACGCGGCGCAGGCCAGCAGCAGCCATTTTCTCATAAACGGTTTATTTAAGATTTAGATAGCGGCTAATTTAATAAAAAATAGTGGACGCCCCGGCAGGTATATGGGGAACGGTTATTGGCCCAGTTTTTCCCGTTCCTTTTTGGGTAAGCTGGCTACCACCAGGTTATACGATTTCCTGATCCATTCCAGCAGCAGTTTATTGGGGATACCGGAATGTACATCCACCGTATTCCAGTGTTTCTTATTCATGTGATAACCGGGAACTACGCCTTCATACCGCTCCCGCAGCTCAATGGCTTCTTCGGGATCGCATTTGAGGTTAATGGTTTCAAAATTTTCCAGCCCGCTGAGGGCAAATATTTTTCCACTTACTTTATATACGAGGGTTTCATCTCCGAAAGGAAACTCTTCTGTAACGCCGGGTAAGGAAAGGCAGTATTCCTGGAACTGAGCAAGGGTCATACGCAATAATGATTGATGGTATCTGGCTACAAAAGTCCGGAAAATTTCTGCTAATCCGCTTTAATTATTTTATAGGTATAAGTGATTGTTTTATTCAAACCGGCAATAGTTTGCGTTTGCGGAAAATTAGTGGTGTCCTGCATTTTATAGGTAACAGGGTTACTGGTGGCCGGAACT
>NZ_DATMTE010000192.1:0-4074 GCF_035564935.1 Chitinophaga sp.
AAACATCTCTCTCAGTCCATATTGGATAACACTACGAAACTGGTAAGCGAAACTACGCTGAAAAGGGTGTTCGGATTTGCTGTTGCTCAACACAGCTTCTCCAGATATACCTTGAATACACTTTCGCAATATTGCCAGTATAAAGACTGGGAAGATTTTCAGCAACATCACTACCGGAAGCTAAACACCGCTTCGAAAACAACCAATGCGTCTACTTCAGCCGCAGCATTGGATAATAGCAAATGGTCTGACTTGAAGAACAAGGCAGATGCTGTTTCCCATTATACCATGCTCACCCTCAAGAACCGCTCTGGTATTGCCTTCCCGTATACTGTTCACAGACCTTTCTGTAACGCCCACATCGAAAAATTCCTGGAAAGCGACTATGCTGCCACCGCTTTAATAGCGCCTTCAGGATGGGGTAAGTCGCTCGCATTGGTGCACCTGGCCGAACATTGCTGGTTTGGCAAAGAAGCCCGGTATAAACAGGACGTTTGCTGGTTTATACACGCACACGCAGCTGGAAGCCTTCTGTTGAAAGGATTCTCACTCTCTTCCTGGCTGGATAACCAGATGAACCTGGGTAACGGCGAAAACTTCCGGGAATACTTCTCCAGTCACTTCGATAAAAAAGGCGGACGTCTTATATTAATAATAGACGGGTTTGATGAAATTGCTGTAGCCGGTGAAAAACTCCGGTTACTGTATTCCAAACTGGAAGATTTTGTATACTCCAATGATCTGTACCCCTGGGTGAAAGTGATCCTTTCTATCAGGAGCAGTACCTGGGCCGAAATATTCCAGCACTCCCAGCAATACCCTGCCTTCCGGCGGTATTGGTACCTGGGCGCCGAAATGGATGAGGAAACCAATATCAACATGCCACGGCTTACGGAACAGGAAGTAAAATCTATTCTCTATAACCACCAGTTCGATCCCGCCACCGTGCGCCTGTTCTCTGAAAATTTCCTGCAAAAACTGCGCTATCCATATTACCTGCAGCTATTTTGCCAGCTCAACAGCGGCCCGGATCAAACCTTTGTAGACGAACATCTCAGCTTATTCGAAATTGTATCGCGCTTTATCCAGAACCGCGTATTCAATTCCCAAAGCAATGCTTTCAAAATAAAAATCATTGAAAAATTACTGACCCTGCTCGACCTCGGCAGAACAGGGATCTATGCGGATAAAAACCTGCTGCTCACCCAAAACGCGGAACTGTTCCCTGCCTATAAAGAATTGCTGGCAGATAATATATTGGTAGAAGAAAACCTGAGCCAGGAAATTATGTTCAATGTGAAGGTGCGCTTTGCCCATACCATGCTGCTCGAATATTTTGTGGCCATGCATTATCTGAAAGAAAACGGCCAGGAAATAAATGAACCCATGCTGATGGCAATACTCGAACACCTGCCACAATCGCCCTACCGGATAGGCGTATTCAGATGGCTGCTCCGCTACGCCATTAACCATGCGCAGATCGACGGCATCATCAAGATGTTGCATTTACCATTATCCAACATAGAAAAATCACACCTGCTGGAGTACCTGGTATTACATTACCAGCACGACGGCAACAACCAGGGTGAACTTAAATCCATCTTCCCGGCGGGCTTCTTCAAGAAAAACCCTATTGGCCCCTTTATCAGTGACGAATTTATTCATTTCAGAAAACGCAAAGTACTTACCGCTTTGCTGGGACTTGCCGAAGCCCGGGAAGATAAACTGAAGATCAGAAGCAAACTGTTCACCATGGCATTGCTGCAACTGGATGCAGAACAATGTGAAATAGAACTCAATAATATCAAAAAGATCTACGCAGCGGATGAATTTGAAGATGAACTTTGGGTAACACCTTATGAAATCCAGCTCTTCATTTATGAGTTCCTCAAATTTGGTATTATCAATGAAGATATCAGGGAGAAGATCTATAATTATTTCCGCTACTGGACCGGCGGCGGCAAGAAGCCCATTACCGAACCACAGGAAATTGTATTCCGCAATATGGGCATCGTTTTCACCCTGCTGGGCGATAATGAGCACCTGCTGAGCTTTACCACGCGGATCTTTGAAACATATCCTTCCCTGCAACACCGTAAAACAGATTCGCTGCGCCTCACCTTACTCTGCTGGCAGGCACAAGCCTACCTTGGCTTAGGTCAAACAGCATCTGCAGCGCGCATCTGCCGGCACACCGACCAGGTGATCAAAAAATATTCTGTTGATTACTTCGGCGGAAAATACCTGGAGTCTGTTCAGAAACTGCTTTACGCCGGCGTATATTTTAACGAACACGAATTTAATAAAGCCATCCGCACGGCAGAAACCGCCGTGGAAAATGCGCAGAAGCTGGATTTCAAAGTATTGGCACTGATGAATTTCGGCCTGCTGAATAAGATCTATCAGCAGCTGCAGATGGACAAACAAAAAAATGATACCGTTCAACAAATAGAACTCATCAGGAAAAGTACCTCATTTAAACAGGCCGTTTCAAATTTTGCGAGGTGATTATGGCATAATTTTGCTTTATTGCGTAGCATAATGGCCATAGACGAAAGCAAATATACCGTAGTACAGAAAATATTGTTCAACACACTGAGCCTGTTGACGTTATTATTGCTGGCACCCTATATCAACCGCTTTACGCCGCCTCTCATGCTGAATGGCTGGCACATCGATCTGCTATTGGCCGTAGCAGGAAGTTTCATCCTTGTTTATCTCCTCCGCTGGATCTTCAGACCTCTCATCATCCCGGTATTTTTGGTAATGTGCACGGTGCTGGTAGTGAATAAACTCACCGACCGCTACACCTTTTATAATGTACTGAACGATTATAAAGGAATGGTGCAGGGCAACCTCAACACCAAAGGCAGCAAACAGCTGGATATCCTTAGTTTATACCCGAGAAGGGTGGAAAGCTACCGCGATAAAACCGTACGTGGCATAAAGGAAAAGATCAATTACCAGGATTCGGTGGTCCGCAATTTCTCCGTAAAGCATTCCCTGGATTATTACGACGAATACTTTTATAAATATGGAAAAATAACCCGGTTCCTTTCCCTGTTCCGTTTTATCAACAGCCAGTTTAAATATGTACTGGACTCCCGGCGGGATGAATATTTCGCTACCGCACAGGAAACTATTCAGAATGGGCTGGGTGGCGACTGTGACGATCATTCCATCCTGATGGCCTCCTGCTTACAGTCTATCGGCGCCCGGTGCCGTATTGTACTGATTAAAGGCCACGCCTACCCTGAACTGTATTGCGGCGACAAGGAAGAATTTGAAATCATGAAACAGGCCATCATCACGCTTTTCCCCAAACCGGCCGTAAAAGAAATATATTACCACGAGCTGAAAGGGGAGTACTGGATTAACCTGGATTATACGGCTCGTCGCCCCGGCGGTCCTTACATGAACGATAAAGTTTATGCCCTGATTGAACTTTGATCCTTAAATTTGCCGCATGAGTCAATTTAACCGGCTGCGGAAATATCATAGTTTTTTTCGATTCAGGAAAGATTTTGAGCAATACAGTTTAAAGAGCGCTAAAAGCTATGAACTCATATTACACTGGTTACATAGCAAAATGAACCGTAACCAGTTCCTCCTGCTTTCGGGTATACTGGTAGGATGTTCTGCAGGATTGGCAGGCGTAATTCTGAAAAGCCTGGTCCATTATATTCACTATGTGATCACTTACAAAGTGCATTTCAGCACCCAGGTGATCTTTTATATTGTATTCCCATTCCTGGGAATTGTACTGACCACCCTTATGGTGATCTGGTTTTTCAAAGGACAGTCGAGGAAAGGGATACCTGTCATTTTGCATGAAATAGCGAGGAACTCCAGCCTGATACCACCTGTAAAAATGTACTCGCAGATATTGCAGAGCGCCATTACCGTAGGACTTGGCGGCTCCGCCGGACTGGAAAGTCCCATAGCGGTTACCGGGGCTGCACTGGGTTCCAATTATGCGCGCACCTATAAACTTGGATATAAAGAGCGTACGCTGTTACTGGCAGCCGGCGCTACAGCCGGGATAGCGGCCGCATTCAATGCGCCTATTGCCGG
>NZ_DATMTE010000193.1:0-3667 GCF_035564935.1 Chitinophaga sp.
GATAACGTCAGAGCCACTTCAATCCTGAAGGAAATTAAGGTAAACAAATACTGGGTAGACCTTTACGATCAGGTAAATGCTGCGATTGACGACAGCGCTGTACTGAACGATTTTTTCAAAGAAGGAGAAGCAACGGAAGAAGAGGTGGAACAGGCGTACAATGCTGCAGTAGTAGCACTGGACGACCTGGAATTTAAATCTACTCTCAATCAGCCGGAAGATGAAATGCCTGCTGTATTAACCATTAACTCCGGTGCAGGCGGCACGGAAAGCCAGGACTGGGCTGAAATGCTGCTGCGTATGTATCGCATGTATGGCGAAAAGCAGGGGTGGAAAGTATCAGAAATTGATACACAATATGGTGATGGCGCAGGGATCAAATCCGCAACGCTGGAATTTGACGGTGACTTTGCCTATGGCCACCTGAAAGCGGAAAGCGGTGTACACCGCCTGGTCCGTATTTCACCTTTCGATTCCAATGCCCGCAGGCATACCTCTTTCGCCTCCGTATATGTATATCCGTTAGTAGACAATACTATCGAGATTGCTGTAAATCCTGCCGACCTTGAATGGGAATTTTACCGTTCAGGAGGTAAGGGCGGACAGAACGTAAACAAGGTGGAAACAGCCGTACGCCTGAAGCATATTCCTTCCGGTATCATCATCGAATGCCAGCAGGCGCGTACACAGGGAGAGAACCGCGAAAAGGCGCTCACCATGCTGAAATCACGCCTGTATGAAGAAGAGATCCGCAAACGCGAAGAGCTGAAAAATGCAGCCAACGCCAACAAACGCAAAATTGAGTGGGGATCGCAGATCCGGTCATACGTGTTCCATCCGTACAAGATGATCAAAGATCACCGCACCGATTTTGAAGTAGGTAACGTAGGCCCTGTAATGGACGGCGACCTGAACGGATTTGTGAAAGCATACCTGATGATGCAGAAGGAAGAGGACAATAATTAATAAGTATCTACTAATTATTAATAAGCGCGTAGGCGTTGTATCATGTAATTTTGCTGCGGAAACAATACTCGTAGTCATTTGTTTATTTGATTGTTTGCAGGCCTCCAGGCTTACAAATGATCAAATAAACAAATATAAAAATTAGGATACAATGAATACAGGATACTTTGAGTACGCAGCGCCTGCTAATGAGCCTGTGTTATCTTATGCACCCGGTTCTGCTGAGAGGATTGCATTAAAGAAACAATTAGCCGCCTACAAAAGCGAAGTTGCAGATATACCCATGTATATCGGTGGTAAGGAAATCCGCACCGGAAAAACCGTTGATCTGCGCCCTCCCCACGAAATCAAACACAAACTCGGCCACTTCCATATGGGTGACGCCTCTCACGTGAAATCCGCCATCGCTGCGGCACTGGAAGCACGTGAAAAATGGGCCAATACGGACTGGGAACAACGCGCCGGCATCTTCCTCCGCGCCGCTGAACTCCTGGCCACCAAATACCGCTATCATATCAATGCCGCTACCATGCTGGGCCAGAGCAAGAACCCCTTCCAGGCCGAAATTGACAGCGCATGCGAACTGATCGACTTTCTCCGCTATAACGTACACTTCCTGAGCGAAATTTACCGGCAGCAACCAGTAAGCGCGCCAGGTATCCACAACAGGGTAGAATATAGACCCCTGGAAGGTTTTGTGCTCGCTGTTACACCTTTCAACTTCACCGCTATTGCCGGTAACCTGCCCACTTCCGCTGCCATGTGCGGCAACGTGGTGGTATGGAAACCCGCCAATACACAAGTGTTTGCCGCACAGGTGATCATGAAGGTGCTGATAGAAGCCGGCCTGCCCGGTGGCGTTATCAACCTCGTATATGCCAGCGGCCCCGTTATAGGCGACGTTTGCTTTGCAGATCCTCACTTCGCAGGTATCCACTTTACCGGCTCTACCGGCGTATTCCAGACCATGTGGAAAACTATCGGCGAAAATATCCATAAGTACAAAACATACCCGCGCATTGTAGGCGAAACAGGTGGTAAAGACTTCGTGCTGATCCACAAATCCGCCGATGTAGATATTGCCGTTACCGCACTGGCCCGCGGCGCATTCGAATACCAGGGCCAGAAATGCTCTGCCGCTTCCCGCGCATACTTACCAGACAATCTTGCTGATGACATAAAATCCAAATTAGTTGCTGAACTGAAAACCATGAAAATGGGATCCACTGAAGATTTCAGCAACTTCATCAATGCAGTGATCGATGAACGCTCTTTCGATAAGATCGCACAGTACATCGACAATGCAAAGAAAGACCCCGCTGTAAAGATCATTGCAGGCGGTAACTACAACAAGGCTGAAGGTTACTTTATCGAACCAACCGTGATCGAAACCTCCGATCCGAAATACATCACCATGTGTGAGGAAATTTTCGGCCCGGTGTTAACGATCCACGTGTATGACGCTGAGAAATTTGAAGAAATCATGCAGGTGGTAGACAGTACTTCCGAGTACGCTTTAACCGGCGCGGTAATTGCGCAGGACCGCTATGCGGTGGAACTGGCCACCCGCACACTGGTAAACAGCGCCGGTAATTTCTACATCAACGACAAACCAACCGGCGCGGTAGTAGGACAGCAGCCATTTGGTGGCGCCCGCGCTTCTGGCACCAACGATAAAGCAGGTTCCATGCTGAACCTCTACCGCTGGTTAAGCGCCAGGAGCATCAAGGAAACCTTTGTACCGGCTACCGATTACCGTTACCCATTCCTGAAAGAGGCTTAGTAAATGTTCATGATTTATATGCAGGCGGTGGATCTATATCCATCGCCTTTTTTGTACCTTGCACCCTCATTCAGTATCCAGGAATTATGCAGGCAGATATCTTAACAAAATACTTCTCAGTACCTCACGAGCATTACCGCGTAGCAGATCTCGAACAATTACTTATTGCCGATGGAACCCCGCAACCGGAAGCCAGTGTAGCCGCTGCCCGCGCTTTTGATGAATATTTCAGGAAACAACTGCGTAAAAAAGGCGTTAAAGCCGCTATTTTCTTCGGGATAGGGCTCATTGCACTGCTCCGTGTTATTACCCTTACCAACCGGGAGGAGGGGAGCTTTATGCAGGTATCCTTCTCGCTGGCGTTAGTGGCATTTACAATAGTACTTGGGATCATTTGGGGCATGCAGCTGTTTGCACTGAAAGAAGAGATTTCGACGTTTAAAGATATGAGGAAGTTGTAATTGCAAACATAAAATACCCGCTGCTGATCTCTCTTCAACAGCGGGTGAACAAATTTATCCAGCTTCTCCTTTACTGCATCTTCTGCAACGCTGCCAGCGACTCTGTTACATGCTTTTCTCCATCGCGCAGCGAATTAAACTCATGCACAATCACCCCGTTCTTATCTACTATATAAGTAACCCGCCCTGGTATCATAAAGGTTTTAGGCACGCCAAATAATTTACGTACTTCATTTTTAGTATCGCTGAGCAGTGTAAACGGCAAGTTGTGATGCGTGGCAAAGCTGCGGTGCGACGCCACGTTATCAGCACTGATACCAATCACTTTGGCGCCGTATTTCTGAAAATCCTGGTAAGAATCGCGGAAAGAACATGCTTCCCTGGTACATACACTGGTTTCATCTTTCGGATAAAAGTAAATGACCAGTGGTTGCTTTCCCAGCACCGTATTAATATC
>NZ_DATMTE010000194.1:0-14564 GCF_035564935.1 Chitinophaga sp.
GGAAAGCGATAATAAACCATACAAACAGCAGTAAAGGAATGAGAACGGTCATGATGAGATTTTTGATCTCATGGCCGAGGTGCATAAATTCTGCAACAATGTAGAATGCTTTCACCAGGGTAAGACCAATAAAGATCGAGTTCAGCAATACTCTTGGTAAAAACCCGAACTCCAGGTGTAAGAAAGCCAGACCTACTTCAAACACTGTGATACACAACAGTATCCAGAATGTTCTCCAGATTGTTTTGGTAGATGAATCAGCATGTGCGGCTTCATGCCCGGCATTATGTGTATGCTCCATTACTATTTAAATTAAATAAATTCTAAAATCAGATTCCAAACCTTGTTGTTTCTTCCTGTTTTATGATCAAAGCAGGTAGAAGCAGGTGAATACGAATACCCAAACCAGATCTACAAAGTGCCAGTACAAGCCTACTTTTTCCACCATTTCATAGTGCCCTCTCTGATCGTAGGTACCTTTCAGTACATTGGCGAGGATCACAATATTCAATACAACACCGGAAGTTACGTGCAATCCGTGGAAACCGGTGATGGTAAAGAAAAAGTTGGTAAAGTTGGTAGAAGCCAGTGTACCATCCACGTTATGGAAAGGATTGCGGCCCCACCATGCGCCTTCGTGATAGAGATGTGTCCATTCCCATGCCTGACAGCTCAGGAACGCGGCTCCACCAATGATGGTCCAGATCATCCATTTGGCAACGGCTTTTTTATCTCTCATGTGACCGGCGTGTACTGCCAGTACCATGGTTACAGAACTCATAATGAGGATGAAGGTCATCAAGCTCACAAACATCAACGGCAACTCGGCATGGCCCATGCCGGGAAATGATTTGAACACTTCATTCGGATCAGGCCAGGATGGGCTGGAAAACCGGATAGTACCATATGAAATCAACAATGCGCCGAATGTGAACGCATCTGACATCAGGAAGTACCACATCATCAACTTACCATAGCTCACATTAAAGGGAGAATATCCTCCGGCCCACCATTTTTTCTTCGCTGTAACTGCTGTATCCATTGTTTGTTTTATAAAATTTTACAAAGTTTATCTGGCGATACTTAAAAAAATTAACAGGTAAATCCACAGTATGTCCACGAAATGCCAGTATGTTGCTGCTACTTCAATGGGTACTGCGCTATAGGTTCGTACACGGGTTCTGTAAGCCCTGCCAAACATAATGAGTAATGCAACCACACCACCCAGTACGTGCAGCATGTGCACGCCTACAATAACATAAATAAAAGAAGCGGAAACAGGCCCGTTGAGTGGCAGTCCCACTGATTTCAATTGTGAAAATCCTATCCACTGGCAGGCTGCAAACACCACACCCAGGAATGCCGTAAGGGTGATCAGTTGTTTATAACGCTGCATATTCCTTTCTCTAAACTGCTTTAAAGCCAGGTGTATCGTTAAGCTGCTGGTTAAAATCACGGCAGTAGATACCCAGAAAATATGCGGCAGTTCAAATGCCAGCCAGTTTGCCTGGGATCTTTTAACAATGTAAGCACTGGTAAACCCGATAAACATCATGGTAATACTACCCATGGCGATCCATAAGGAATATTTATGCGGATGTATTTTCTTACGTTGTTCTAGTGTCATAGTATCCATCACTCCTCTTTTCAATTTACGCTTTGTCCAGCAATTGTACCAGCTGAACGATGGTCAGATAAATATAAGATCCGAACATGAGCTTTCTCGCTGCGGGAACATCATTTTTCCGGTACAGGTTAACAGCCCTGTAAAGGAAGAAAATACCCGCCAGAATGGCCACTATCGCAGAAATGCTTCCAGTGATCTTCAGGAGGTAAGGCGCTACGCCGGCAGGAATCAGCAACAAGGTGTACATAGCAGCCTGAATGGCGGTGTACTTGTTGGGCTCTCCGCTACCAGGCAGCATTTTAAAGCCGGCCCTGGCATAATCCTTATACGCAATCCAGGCTATTGCCCAGAAATGCGGAAATTGCCAGAGGAACTGTATGGCAAATAAAGACCAGCCACCTTCGCTGAGGTTGTTAGCGCCTGCGGCCCATCCGATCAACGGGGGCATGGCGCCTGGAATTGCACCTACCAATACGGCAAGGGAGTTCCATTTTTTCCAGGGCGTGTACACAAAACCGTATAACACCAAAGACAACCCGCTCAAAGCGGCACTTAACCAGTTGAAGCAGTATCCCATTACCAGGAGCCCTGCAACACCTGTGATTACAGCCAGTACAATCGCCTCGTTGTCGTGCATACGCCCTGCAGGCAGTGGACGGACAGCGGTACGCGCCATCAGCTTATCTGTATTCTTCTCCCAAATCTGGTTAATGGTATTGGCCGATCCGGAAACCAGCAACCCGCCAGCAAATAATAAAAGAACTTTTACTAAGTTAAACTCCACGCCTGGTACCAGCAGGTAACCCACTACCGACGAAAATACCACCATAAAGGTGAGATTAAACTTCATCAGCTGAGAGTAATCTTTCGCCTTACTGGCTACTGCATACGATGACGACAATTTTATGGAGTTTTCTTGCAACATTTTATTTCTAGCCACATCCCGGGTTTAAGTCCGGAACAAATTTACAAACATCACAGTGAACAAAATCCCGGCAGCAAGATTTTTCGCCTGAAAGGCATCTTCCTGCCGGAACTCCGGTTATATTTTAATGCGCTGATTCATTAGGTCCGATAGGCTCAGTTTGCGGAATGAAATCCCTTCCATCCTTGCTATAATCATAAGCCCAACGATACACTTCAGGAATTTCACCAGGCCAGTTACCATGTCCGGCATGGATAGGCGTAGTCCATTCCAGGGTAGTTGCGTTCCATGGGTTCAGTGTAGTCATCTTTCTACCTTTGAAAATGCTGTAGAAGAAGTTGAACACAAACAGCAGCTGTACAGCAAATACCAGGATTACCACGATGGTAATGAACTCGTTCAGGCCACCAAACTGTTTGAAGGAAGCCCAGCCGGATACATCATAGTACCTTCTTGGCATACCCGCCATACCCTCGTAGTGCATAGGCCAGAAGATCAGGTAAGCACCCACCAGGGTTACCCAGAAGTGGATGTAACCAATAGTGTTGTTCATGAAGCGGCCATACAATTTAGGGAACCAGTGGTAAATACCCGCAAACATACCGAAGAATGCAGACACACCCATTACAATGTGGAAGTGGGCGATCACAAACATAGTATCATGCAGGTGAATATCGATAGAAGAGTTACCTAACCAGATACCTGTTAAACCACCAGAGATGAAAGTGCTCACAAAACCGATAGAGAACAGGGAAGCAGGCGTAAAGTTGATATTACCCTTCCAGATAGTAGTGATCCAGTTAAATACCTTGATCGCAGATGGTACCGCAATCAGCAGGGTTAAGAGTACGAAGAATGCGCCCAGGAACGGGTTCAAACCTGTAACGAACATATGGTGCGCCCAAACCAGGAAGGCCAGGATACAAATTGCGAACAGGGAACCGATCATCGCCAGGTAACCGAAAATAGGCTTGCGGGAACTTACCGCCAGTACTTCAGATACCATACCCATGGCAGGGAGGATGATGATATATACCTCAGGGTGACCTAAGAACCAGAATAAGTGTTGATAAAGAATAGCGCTACCACCTTCATTAGCCAGGGCTTTACCGGCGATAAAGATATCGGACAGGTAGAAGCTGGTACCGGCGTGACGATCCATGAGCAGCAGGATGAAACCTGACAGCAGCACAGGGAAAGACAATACACCCAATACAGCGGTAAAGAAGAATGACCAGATAGTCAAAGGCATTTTGGTCATCGCCATACCTTTGGTACGCATATTCAGCAGTGTAGAAATATAGTTCAAACCACCCAGCAGCTGAGAAACAACAAACAGCGCCATACTGGTTAACCAAAGATCCACACCTATTTTAGAACCGATAGAAGCATCTCCCAATGCGCTCAGCGGCGGATACATCGTCCAACCTCCGGAAGCAGGGCCTGTTTGAACAAACAGGGAAGCCATCATAACCAGGCTGGCCAGGAAGAAGAACCAGTAGCTCAGGCAGTTCATGAAAGGGGAGGCCATGTCGCGCGCACCTACCTGCAAAGGAATCAGCAGGTTAGAGAAGGTACCGCTCAAACCGGCCGTTAATACAAAGAATACCAGGATGGTACCGTGCATTGTTACCAATGCGTAGTATGCTTCCGCTGTAATGCGGCCACCTTTAGCCCAATGGCCCAGGATACTTTCCAGCCAGGGGAAAGTGGCATCGGGAAAACCAAGTTGCAAACGGAACAGTACAGAGAAGAAAGCACCAATGATAGCCCAAACGATACCAGTAATCAGGAATTGTTTGGCGATCATTTTATGATCCATGCTGAACACATATTTCGAAATGAAACTGTCTTCATGGTGGTGCTCATGATCATGATGATCATGCGCTCCGTGCATTACCTC
Organism: Chitinophaga sp.; assembly: GCF_035564935.1. Classification (GTDB taxonomy): domain Bacteria; phylum Bacteroidota; class Bacteroidia; order Chitinophagales; family Chitinophagaceae; genus Chitinophaga. Next base: position 4,456 of record NZ_DATMTE010000194.1, read on the forward strand.
CTGTTGACTGTGCAATGTTGCTTCGTTACTCATAATCGGTTCGGTTTATTATAAACTAACGCCCGGGAAGTATCGTCGTTTGTCAGTTTGTTCTTATTGTTTTTAATTGTACTCCGTCAAAAATTCTTCTACCACAAAATTACAGCTTACCGGATATTGGCAGCTACTGTTTTTTGCGTGCTATCTGCTTTGGCTTCACCGGCAGGAGCAGCTGGAGCTGCAGCGTCAGCATGTGTCAGGCTATAAGTAGATTTCTGGGCAGCTACCCATTTATCAAATTCTTCCTGAGTTTCCACAACTATCACGCCTCTCATGGAGTAGTGACCACTGCCGCACATCTGATCGCAGGAAATTTCATAGGTGAAATCCGGGTTACCGGTTTTTTCCTTCATCTGTTTGGTGGTGTACTTTGGAGTAAACCACAGGGTAGTAGGAATACCCGGCACCGCATCCATTTTCATGCGAAAATGCGGTAAACCAACATCATGGATAACATCACGGGAACCGATGATGAACTTAACAGGCTTACCAACTACCAGGTGCAGTTCGGTAGGCATAAAGTCGTCTTTGTTCAAAGGATCGTTCCAGTCCAGACCCAGTTCATTACCGGCAGAAGGATCGATATTTTTCAGATCACGACGGCCCAGTGCGCCATCTTTACCAGGGTAACGGAAGATCCAGTTAAACTGTTTACCAGTTACTTCAACCACAGCAGCATCTTTTGGTGCTTCTGAAGTGAGCTGGAACCAGTGTTTCAGACCAAAAGCCACCAATATGGTTAAGGCGATAGCCGGGATAACTGTCCAGATAACTTCCAGTTTGTTATTATGCGGAAAATAAAATGCCTTGCGGCCTTCTTTCTCCTGGTATTTGAATGCGAACCAGAATAATGCAATCTGGGTAATAACGAACACAACACCAGTGATGGCGAGTGTTACATAAATAAGGGTATCAACGCCTTCCCCCTGTTCTGATGCAGATTCGCCCAGGATTTTGCCTTTCAGCAAATCATTACACCAGTACACTCCTATAAGCCCCAGCACCAGGAATGCAATCAGCAGGAAACCATTTATACGGTTGCTTTGCTCGCGCGCTTTCTTTTCTCCCTTCAATATGGACACATATTCGCTCGCCTTCGCAATCTGGAAGATGACTATGAATATGAGAACAACAACTAAGACTGCTAAAAATCCTGACATTGCTATATGAAATAATTAAGTTATCTAATGCTTTTCTTTTGCCTAATCTCCTTGATCACCTGTTAGGTGTGGTGAACGATACTTTCTTTCAGGTAAGGATGATTCTTCGGAACCAGTGATGCTTTGGTAAGCTGGTTGGCTACCAGGAAGATGATCAGTCCTACGAAACCAAGTCCGAGTCCGAGTTCATACCAGGGGAACACCAGGTTCTTAACAGAACCGGGAGCTACCATCTGCCAGAAATCCAGCCAGTGACCGAAGATGATCACGATAGCGATGAATACGATGGCAGTATAGTTACGTTTAGTGTCCCTTTTCATGAGGAACAATAAAGGAATAATAAAGTTGATCAGGAGATTCAGGAAGAAGATTGGTCTCCACTGGCCCCAAACACGCGGCTGGAAGTATTCAGTTTCTTCCGGCATGTTAGCGTACCAGATCAGCATGTACTGGGAGAACCACAGGTAAGTCCAGAAAATACTGAAAGCAAACATGAATTTACCCAGGTCATGCAGGTGCTCCTCATTTACAAAGGTGAGATAACCATGTTTTTTAAGATATACCACAAACAATGCGATCAATGCCAAACCGGATACCCAGGAGCTTGCAAAGGTGTACCAGCTGTACATAGTGGAAAACCAGTGAGCATCAATACTCATTAACCATACCCATGGAGTGGTGGAGCCAACACTGAGGGTATAAATCACCAGGAATCCACCGCTGATTACGGTATTTCTCCAGAGTAATTTACGGCCGGTTTCCGGGCGAAGATCCCATCCATCTTCTTCGATAGACATCTTACGGAGCTTCATGGTAAAAAATATCCAGAGTGCGAGTGTGATAATGGTAGCGGAAGTAAAGAATCCTTTACTCAGAAATGCAGATTTCCAGGTCAGTATTTTATCTTCTGCTACGTGGTGCGCGTTTACCCAGTGGTATACGCCATCCTTTTCACCAAACACCAGGATCATCACTACCACAAAAAGGATAGCAGACAAAACGGGAACGGCCATTGAAATAGCTTCGGGTACACGACGGAAAGCGATCTGCCAGCCACCATGTGCCAGGGTAGTAGCAGCTATAAAGAAGGTGCTCGCCAATGTAACCAGCAAAAAGAAGCTGCTGTTTTGCAACAGACCAGCCCAAAACCGTGTCGCGTTCTCACCGTGAAACGCAATTAATCCGATCAATAACGTCAGCAAGCCCACGCCCATTAACACGAAGCTGGTCTTTTTTAATCTTGCCGGTACTACAAATTGGTCTTTCATTACTGTATATTAAAATACTTGTTTGAAATTCAGTTTAACTCATTTATTTAGCTGCAGTGCTATCATTAGCAGGAGCGGCGGCAGAAGGGGCAGCAGCACCTGGCTGTTTACTCTTGATATATGCCGCAATCTTCCAGCGCTGCTCCCTGTCCAGCTGGCTGGCGTAGCTACCCATCATATTATAACCATAAGTCATTACATGGAACAGGCGGCCTTCTGTATAACCGGATTTTGCACCGGCTACCAGGTTGGCAGGAGCTGCAGGGTAAGGCCCATCTCCACCTTTGTACAGCGGACCATTACCATCCAAGGCAGTACCATGGCAGATACCGCAGTAGATATTAAACAAACGTTCACCTTCTTTAAGATCAGTCGGCGTAATAGTTAATGGATTCTTTACCAGATTAGCCAATGCCGTATCTGATTCTTTCAGATGGTATGGCAAAAGTTCTCCTCTTTTTACTGTTCCTTCCACTGGTTTCAGGCCTGACAAACGAGCATTGTAAAATTCATACGCACGGGATTCATACATGTCTGGCATATAAATCCTGCCGGGCTTTCTGTTATGCTCCCCCCTGTTACAGGCTGCCAGGAAAGCTCCAGTTGCCAATGCGGCTACAATCAATATGTTGGAAGTCCTTTTCATCAGAAATTATTTATCTAGCTTTCATTAGTCTTGCTTGCTCAAATCCTAATGTTGCAACGGTATATTTTAGCTGTTAATATATATTAAGCGTTTGTGGTCTGTATTTTCCGGAGATAAGGTTCATCATCCTTATCAAACCGACCGAACCACCATCCGGCTTCAGCTCTTTGTTCATGAACCTCATGCGCTCCCACCGATGACAGAAAACTCTTCACCTCTTCGGCATTTGTCTTTTCAGTCAGCTCAATTACCATTACAAACTTATCATCTGTTTGTCTTGGGTGAAAAATGTGCTTCTTAACACCCGGCATGATCTGGCACAGGTAACAAAAAGTGTACACCATTCCAACCGCAGAAAACAATACTGTCAGCTCAAAAGTGATAGGAATGAATGCTGGTAAGGGGAAGTGCGGTTTACCACCGATATTCAAAGGCCAGTCTACGTTAAATATCCAGCTCATGAAGGATAATGCTGTAGTGGTGCCTGTGATACCATATATGAAACCGGCTGTGTGCAGACTGGTTTCCCTTAAACCCATTGCATGATCAAGGCCGTGAACAGGAAAAGGAGTGTATACATCGTGCAACTTGTAACCCGCAGTACGCACTTTCTTTACTGCCGGGAACAACACTGCCTCATCGTCAAACAAGCCTACAACAAAATTTTTAACAGCCATATTTATAAAGATTCAAATTCCAAGTAATAAATTCTCTCAATTCGTCTTTTAGTGTGCGTGAGCTACATCATGAGCAAATTTCTCAGGCGCTTCTTCTTCGTACACCACCATCTTCTCTTTGTAATTTTCACCGGAAGTTTTCAGGATAGACTTGATTTCAGCCAGTGCAATTACAGGGAAATATTTGGCAAACAGGAAATAGCAGGTAAAGAACAAACCGAAGGTTCCCATGTAGAAACCTACTTCAGGCCAGGACGGACGATAGTAAGTCCAGCTGGATGGCAGGTAATCGCGGTACAGTGAAGTACAGATGATCACAAAACGTTCGAACCACATACCAATGTTTACAATGATAGACATTACGAATGTTACCGCTACGCTTCTTCTCATCTTACGGAACCAGAATACCTGCGGTGTGATTACGTTACAGGTCATCATAATATAGTATGACCAACCTAACGGACCAGCAGCACGATATTTAAAGAAGGTAGAAAATTCATAAGGGTTAGCGCCATACCATGCCATGAACAACTCAGTCAGGTAAGCGCAACCTACTACAGAACCTGTTAATACAATTACCTTGTTCATGGCTTCCATATGGCCCAGGGTAATGTATTCTTCCAGGTGTAATATTTTACGTGTAATGATCAGCAGTGTTTGTACCATCGCAAATCCGGAGAAGATCGCACCCGCCACAAAGTATGGAGGGAAGATGGTAGTATGCCAACCAGGAATTACAGAAGTTGCAAAGTCAAAAGATACGATCGTGTGTACAGACAGTACCAGTGGAGTAGCCAAACCTGCCAGTACTAAAGACAGCGCTTCATGACGTTGCCAGTGTTTGGTGGAACCCGTCCAGCCGAAAGAAGCTACACCATATAACAGCTTACGCAGTTTGGTTTTAGCCCTGTCGCGCACGCTGGCGAAATCCGGGATAAGACCGGAATACCAGAATAACAGGGATACGGTAAAGTAAGTAGAGATCGCAAATACGTCCCAGAGGAGGGGAGAGTTAAAGTTAACCCAAACCGGGCCACGGGTATTCGGATAAGGAAGAATGAAAAACGCCATCCATACACGACCCATGTGAATGATCGGGAACTGACCGGCACACATTACCGCGAAGATCGTCATCGCTTCCGCTGCGCGGTTCACCCCTGTACGCCAACCCTGGCGGAACAGGAGGAGGATGGCGGAGATCAGGGTACCGGCGTGACCAATACCTACCCACCACACGAAGTTGGTAATGTCCCAACCCCAACCTACGGTTTTATTCAGGTTCCATACACCAACACCAAAGTATATCTGCCAGAACACGGAAAAGGCGCCAAAGCCTAACAATGTCAGGGAGATGAAAAAGCCTACATACCACAGTTTTCCGGGCTTCCCTTCAATGGGACTAATGATATCTTCCGTTACCTGGTGATAATCCTTAACCCCGTCTACCAAAGGTTCTCTCAGTGTGGATTCGTATTTTAAATGCATATTCTATAAGCTTTTAGCTGCTAGCTTCTAGCTACTAGCCCTTGTCTTTTGTTATGATCTCAGATTCTGTTCTTTCTGTCTTTTTCTTAACGGTTACCTGTTAAGATCATTACGCGTGGTGCGCTTCTTCCTTATGTGCAGCTTCATTTTCTGCTTTAGGAGCGGCATCTTTGTTTCTGATCTTCGCCAGGTAGCTGATAGATGGCAGTACGTGTGTTTCTTCCAACACATAGTACATCCTGTCTACCTGCTGCTCGTTACGAATCTTATAGATTTCGCTGTTCTTATCGTTGATGTTACCAAACACGATGGCATCAGCGCCGCAAGCTTGCTGGCAGGCAGTTTTAGCGGCACCGTCTTTCATTGGGTGACCAGCTTTTTTCGCATCCAGTTTAGCTTCCTGTAAACGTTGTACGCAGAAGGAACATTTTTCCATTACACCACGGCTACGAACCACAACATCCGGGTTCAGCACCATGCGGGTAAGGTTATCGTTCATATCCCCCACATCATACAGGTTATTTTCAAAGCTGTCTGCACCATTCCAGTCTCTCCAGTTCAGGCGACGTACTTTATAAGGACAGTTGTTAGCGCAGTAACGGGTACCGATGCAACGGTTGTAAGCCATCTGGTTGATACCTTCAGAGCTGTGGTTGGTTGCTCCAACCGGGCAAACGTTTTCGCACGGAGCGTTATCGCAATGCTGGCACAGCATAGGCTGGAACACTACTTCCGGATTTTCGTCATCGCCGCTGAAATAACGGTCAATACGGATCCAGTGCATTTCGTGTCCCTTCGCTACTTCTTCCCGGCCTACAACAGAAACGTTGTTTTCCGCCTGGCAGGCAATGGTACAGGCGCCACAACCAAAGCAGGTGTTCAGGTCGATAGACATACCCCATTTGATACCAGGGTAGCTGTAGTTAGGATACAGCGTTGCATCCTTGCGGAAATCAGCGCCGAATTTCTTCAGTTCCAGTCTGTCTTCGTTTACTTCCTTAGGGTTCCTGATGAACTCTTCCAGGGTAGTTTCTTTAACGATAGGACGACCTTCGTAGCTATTATGTGTTTGTGTTGAAGCAACAATTTCTTTCTGACCGGTAGCTTCTACAGTGGCGTCAACAGTGAAGTAATCAAAGTTCTGACCGTTGAAGCTAACAAAAGGATAAGCGTTTTTACCAACACCGCCGGCAGCTTTACCAGCGTTGTCATTGCGGCCGTAACCTACTGCAATAGCGATTACATCCGGGTGCATACCTGGAACAATCACCAATGGCAGTTCAAGTTCTTTACCGTTGGTTTTCACCTTCAGCACTTTCTTCTCCGCATGGATTTCATAATCATCTCCTAATTCGGTAGAGAATGTTTTAGCCAGTTTATTGGAGATACAGGCGTAGTTACCCCAGGTAGAACGGGTAATCGGATCAGGCATTTCCTGTAACCATGGGTTGTTGGCAGATCTGCCGCTACCGATAGCTACTTTTTCATAAAGCACCAGTTCCAGTTTACCACCTTTTTTCGCACTGCTTATTTTAGATGCAGCACCGGCAATGTCACCGGCAAATGTTGCACCGGCTAAAGCAGGAGCCACCGCTGGTTCAACCACACCGTCCTGTAAAGCTTTATCCCATGCTTCCTGTCCGCCCAGTTTAGTGATCCACTCATTTTTCAGGTAATCCGCCCAGGTAGTGGCAGTGTTACCAGACCAGGAGAGGAATGTATCCTGTATAGCGCGTGTTTTGAACAGCGGGAGAATGGTAGGCTGAGCAAAGCTGTAGTAGCCGGTTCTTCCTTCTGCATCATTCCATGATTCCAGGAAGTGATGATCAGGAGCCGCATATTTACACAGTACAGTTGTTTCGTCGTTTCTGTCGTTGAACGATACTGCTACTTTTACTTTCTTCAGACCTTCAGCGAATTTCTGTGATTCAAAGTAATCGTAAGCAGGGTTAGCGCCATAAACCAGTAAAGCACCAATGCTGCCTGCGTTCATATCGCTTACCAGTGTGGTCATATCGCTGTCGATACCCTGGCGGTAATTGGAAGGAGATGCGAAATCGATGGTAGTTCCGTTGGCGCCGATGATGTTGTTGATGGCGTTTACAATGGTTTGTACATTTACATCGTTAGAACCGCTTACTACCAGTGCTTTACCGGAGTTAGCCTTCAGTGATTCCGCTGCTTTTTTGATACCGTCTGCTACACGTTTGTCGGCGATAGCCGGAGCTGTTACGCTGCCGCCTACTGCTGCCAGCAGTGCCAGTGCTATTGCACCGGATTCAGATGGTTTGTGTGTATATCTTTCGTCCGCGTTTGCACCAGTAAGGCTCATATGGCTTTCGAACGCGAAAAGTTTAGACATTTCGGGTTTCTGCGCATTGATTTTACGGGTTTGGGCAAACTGGCGGGCGTATTCAACAGGATTGAGCCAGGTTCCGATAAAGTCTGCTCCCAAACTTACTATCGCTTTGGCATTTTCAAAGTGGTAGGAAGGGATCACTCTTTTACCGTAGGAAGCTTCATTTGCCTGCAGCATACCGGAGTATGAAACTGCATCGTATACTACGTGGCGGGAGTTGGGATATTTTGCCAGAAATTCGCCGATCACTTTTTTTGTGGTCGGGCTGAGCAGGGTGGCACTTAATAAAACAACAGGAGCACCGCCTAAACCGGCCAGTGCTGCACCTACTTGTTTATCCAGTTCCGCCCAGGTTGTTTCCGTACCGCCAATTGTTGGGAAACGGAGACGGGCGGTATCATACAGGCTCAGTACAGCACCCTGTACTTTAGCCGATGTTGCGCCCTGGGTGATGGTTGATAAAGTATTCCCTTCCATTTTGATAGGGCGACCTTCGCGAGTTTTCACCACAACCGGTACATACTCACCATCAATGGCATAAGAAGAAGCATAATAATTGGCTACACCCGGGGTAATCTCTTCCGGTTTGTTTACATACGGAATAGCTTTCTTAACCGGTGTTTCACAGCTGGCAGCTATCGCAGCAGCAGCGGTAGTGAACCCCAGATATTTCAGAAAATCCCTGCGGGGGGTAGTAGCATTCAACAGGCCTTCACTCTCGAACGGCAGTTCTTCACTAAATTCGTTCTTCACAATTTCCTGATGCGCATCGGTATTGTGCAACTCCTCCAAGCCTTTCCAATACTTTTTTTGCTCCATGTTATATTAACGAGTTACGTTTATAAATTTGATATCTTCTGATTAAGAGAAAATCTCTCTAAATCCTTCCTAGTAGTGACATTTTTGACATTCAGTACCACCTACCATTTCAACTGTTACGCTATCGATCTTCTTATCTTTAATATCCTGATGAAGCTTTTCGAAGATGCTGTAATAGTTGTTGTCAGCAAACTGCACTTTGGTAGTACGGTGACAGTTAATGCACCATCCCATAGAGAGATCGGCAAACTGGTGTACTTCATCCATTTCGGTGATAGCACCGTGGCAGGTTTGACATTGCTGCTGACCGGCAACCACGTGTTGGGAGTGGTTGAAGTAAACGTGGTCGGGCAGGTTGTGGATCTTGGTCCATTCAATTGGTCTGCCTGGTTTGGTATATTTACCAGCTTCAGGATCCCAACCTACGTAATCGTATAATTTTGCGATTTCAGCGGTACCGTCTACCTTCTTACCTTCTGCAGTTGTCAGTTCAGGACCGGAGTACTCCTTAATGGCCTTGTGACAGTTCATACAGATATTTTCAGAAGGAATCATTGCATGCTTACTCTTCTCAGCACCGGCGTGGCAGTACAAACAGTTGATCTGGTTAATACCGGCATGTACCTTATGGCTGTAGAAGATAGGCTGCTCCGGCATATAATCTTTCTGGCGACCCAGGCCAATAGCACCCTGAATAGTGAAGTAACCGCCTACCATGAAGAGCACCAGTATAATCAGCGCCAGGTAAGCTTTATTCTTGTAGAAAGGAACAGGATCTGCAGTTGGAACACCCTCTTTATCACCAGCCAGCTTATTCAGGTTACTGTTGATCTGCATGAGGATCAGCGCCACTACTGCGAGGATCAGCGTGATGATACCAAACAGGAGACTGTTGTCATTGCCTTTGTCTTCAGCACCGGCAGTACCAGGCTCTGTTGCAGCGGTTTTGCCTCCGGGAGTTTTCGCTTGCTCATCCTTTACATAAGCCAGGATGTCGTCAATTTCCTCGTTGGATAACTGAGGGAACGGCGTCATCGCTGTTTTGTTAAACTCCTGATACAGAGCGTTGGCATATTTGTCCCCTGTGGCAAGTACAGAAGCAGAGTTGTGGATCCACTGGTGCAATAATTTCTTATCGGGCCAGCGATCTTCTACTCCCGCTAATGCAGGACCTGTCAGCTTCTTATGGACATTATGGCAGGAAGCGCAATTTGTTTGGAATAATGCTTTACCCTTCGCAGGATCCGCTGCCTTAACGGAAGAAAACGGAATTACTATACTAGCGCATAGAATAAGCACACTCACAAAATGCTTGCGCAAAAGAATGGAAACACGACGATACACAGCCTATATAGTTTAGATTTGACCTAAAGTTTCTTAAAAGTGCCAGCAAAAATAAGACAGAATGTTGACAATTTACCAACAATTAAAAAAAATTATTGTCTTATAGCGTGCTGTTTTTAATCTGTTTTTTAAGCAACGATTGAGCCGAAAGTCTTACTGCTGGCCTATTTGAATACTTCACCTGTTATTTCCTTTCAGAACTTATTATTTTGATTGAAAGTTTAATTCCTTTGTGGGCGCACGTCTACATCATAACGTGGGGCAAGGTTTGCGGGGATATAATTATAATATATGCAGATGAAAATCAAATAG
>NZ_DATMTE010000195.1:0-4141 GCF_035564935.1 Chitinophaga sp.
TTAGTTCTTAAGCAATGCGCCATACTGTTAATGGCGTCATTTACCTCATTGCATACTCATCATTTCACTTGTCCTGCTACAACTGGATAGTTGTGCTACGGATCTCATCAAAAAAAAATTTATGCCGGATATATTAAGTAAACAGGAAATTGAGCAGTTTATTACAGAAGGATTTGTTCGCATTGATAGTGCCTTTTCCCCTGATATTGCAAACGCTGCCCTCGATATTTTATGGAAGGATATCCCCTTTGAACGGTTCAACCCGGCTACCTGGACGGAGCCGGTCATCCGCCTGGGAATGTATACGCAACAACCGTTTATAGATTAAGTTAATACGCAGGAGTTGCACGCTGCTTTCGACCAATTGATTGGCGCCGGCAGATGGATACCCTGCCGAAGTGTAGGCACTTTCCCCGTCCGGTTCCCTTCCCCTGAACAGCCGAATGATACCGGCAGGCATGTAGATGTAAGTTTCCCGGGTAGCGACCCGTCCAATTATTTTGAATGGCGGGCCAATATAAGATCCAGGGGACGTGCTTTATTAATGCTGGTGTTATATTCAGATGTAACGGAGGCCGACGCCCCTACGATCATCTACCGGAAGTCGCACATAGATGTAGCAGGTCTTTTATCCCCTGAAGGAGATAAGGGACTTTCCTTTATGGAGCTTGCCCGCAGGTTGGATGAATTACCGGAACGGGAAGAAGCGTTGGCTGTTGGCAAAGCAGGCACTATTTATTTGTGCCATCCTTTTTTAGTGCATGCGGCTCAGTCGCACAAGGGCCACACACCTAAGTTTATGGCGCAACCTCCTTTGCTGCTGAGAAAGGAGTTGATTATTGAAGCGGGGGCGGGTAACTATACACCTGTGGAAGAGGCTATCCGGTTGGCATTCAGGTAGTGTGGCGCTGTTTAAACTGATGGGCGCAGATGCCTGTTTCTCTTTTGAAAAGCCTTGAAAAATAAAAGCAGAACCGGTTCTCCCTAAGATGGGAAATATAACCGGTGTTAAAAAAATAAGGCCTTCACACCGGCAGGTTTGAAGGCCTTTTATATGGTATGGATGTTTCAGGCATCGGGTATTTCAGGCTCTACCAGCTTGGCCAGTTTTTCCAGGGACTCCTGCCAGCCCAGGTAACACATTTCAACAGGGATGGCAGCAGGGATGCCTTCCTGGGTGATCTTTATTTCCGTTCCTGCAATAGTTTTCCGTAATGATACGGAAGTAACCATTTCTCCCGGCAGGTTGGGATCATCAAATTTGTCAGTGTATTTCAAAAATTCATTAGGCTTGAGTTCCAGGTATACGCCACCAAATGAATGGCTGTTGCCGGTGTTGAAATTCTGGAACGAAGCCTTGAAAGCACCGCCTACTTTTACCTCCTGTTCATGAACAGTGCAAAGAAATCCATAAGGAGGTAACCATGAAGCGATAGCTGTGGATTCAGTAAATGCGCGATAAACTTTTTCGGGCGATGTTTTAAGCATCCGGTGTAATGAAACAGTGTTGTTTGACATAAGATGTAATTTTATTCCTACTCATCTGGCTTTTCGGTTCCGCCCGTTTTTAAAGTGTTGCTGCTCCACTTATGTTTGTGCCGGCTGTTTATTTTAACTTCGACATCTCAAAGGTGAAAAGAATTTCAGATTTGTATGGAGGGGATATACGACAATCTGGAGGGTGGTTTGCGACCGGGTTCATTTTTTAGCAGCTATCGGCTATCTTTGGCCATTGAAAACGAATAGTAATGAGTATTGACAGGTATTTCGTCAGCGAGGTGAAACAAACCGAACCACAGGTATTCAAAACACCATTGCAGCAAATGGTATATGAGATGTTCAGGGAGAAAGGCGTGAAGTATGAACGGGTAGACACTGATCCTGCTATTACAATGGAAGATTGTATCAGGATAGATGAAAGACTGAACATGAAAACGGTAAAAACACTTTTTCTTTGCAACCGGCAGCAAACAAATTTTTACCTGGTAGTTACTACCGCCGGAAAGCCTTTCAAAACAAAAGACCTGAGCGCGGCGCTGGGGATTTCCCGCCTGTCTTTTGCCCCGGTTGAGCTGCTTAATTCAATGCTGGGTACTGATGTAGGTGCAGCCACGGTATTGGGCCTGATGCTGGACGGGAAAATGGACGTACAACTGGTGATCGATAACGATATTCTTCCGGAAGAGTGGTACGGTTGCAGCGATGGCACTACCACCAGTTATCTTAAGCTGAGCACAGCATGGGTGATGAACGAATTTATCCCCGCTACCGGCCATACGCCAAAATTTGTGCAGTTGTAACCAGCTATACCGTTAAAGATCCGCGGAATCCCCTGGCGGCATAGTAAGATTCCGCGCCATTATGATACAGGAAAACATGATCATAACGGCGATCACAGAAGAGTGCACCGCCAAGTTTCCTGATGGCAGGAGGTGTTACTATCCAGCTCGACGTTTTCAGATCAAAGTTGCCAAGTTGCTGTAAGTCCCGGTATTCTGCCTCCGTTAAAAGCTCAATACCCATATCAGCTGCCATTTGAACGGCACTGTTTCCTGGTTTGTGCTCTTTTCTTGACTCAAGTGCTTCATGATCATAGCAGATGCTTCTGCGGCCTTTAGGGCTTTCTGCCGAACAGTCGAAGAAAATGTATTCGTCTTTATTCTTATCATAACCCACCACATCCGGTTCTCCGCCGGTCAGTTCCATTTCATCGAGCGACCATAATTTTGCAGGATTCGCTTCCAGCTTTGCCTGTACGCTGGCCCAGTGGAGCCCTTTATGGCGTTGCTTGTTTTTCTCAAAGCGGGCTTTTAGTACGCTGAGTAATTCTGCGGACTGTTCGGAAGATAGTTTTCTTTTAGCGTTTTTCATATGGCTGACAGGTAGTTGTTATAATTTTAGGTTCCTGGCCTTCCGTTGCATTTGGCTGCTGCCAATAACATTCCCATTGGCCTTTAACGTAAAAAATACCGACGGTTAGAGAACATTTTGGGTATAACCGCGGGTCCTGCAAAAATAGCATTTATAATAGTCAATTTAAGTGTTGTACGCCCCGCTACATAGTAAGATCTTTAAGTATACCAGAGATGTCATCAACCGAACAATGAATTACAATCCCACAAATTTGCCACCTGTACAATTTTTTTTATGAATCAAACTAAGTCATTATTATGGGCGATTGCGCTATTGTTCACATTGCTGCAATCCACGCCTGTTTATTCCCAAAATAGGGTTAGCGTTAAAGGCATTGTTGCCGATTCCACCGGTTTACCACTGCCTGGCGCCACTATAAGCCAGGAGGGGAACCCAAAAAACGGGACAATTACCGGCCCGGAAGGCAGCTTTGAATTGAACGCTCCCCCGGGCAGCCGGCTGAAAATTACAATGACCGGCTTTCGCACAGCCTTTGCCGTTGCCGGCACTTCGCAGTTAAGCATTATTCTGCGCCCCGTTGCCACAGACCTCACGGATGTAATAGTGGTGGGATATGGCACACAGAAACGTGCTAAAATGACTTCTGCCGTTTCCTCCATGAACGCGGAAGATATACAGCTCATCCCCGCCACCAACTTGTCGAACGTTTTAGCAGGGCGCTTATCAGGTACCTTTGTCAGCTCGCCAACAGGCACACCTGGTATTGGTTCTAACGTTAAGGTGCGCTCCCGCTCCTCATTTAGTAATAGTGCAGTTGAACCGTTATATGTAATTGATGGCATAGTGCGGGATAAAACCAGTTTCGATGCACTGGATCCCAATGAAGTGGCCGATATCACCATTCTGAAAGATGCTTCTTCTGCGGCCATTTATGGATCCCGGTCATCTAACGGCGCTATCCTGGTAACAACAAAAACAGGGAAAAGCGGTGCGGCGGTGATAAACTTTAATGCTACCTACAATACCCAGCGCGTGGGGAAACTGCCTGAATACATGCCAGTTAAAGATGGCCTGAACCTGACAAAAGCCGTTAACGGTGGTTTAAGTGATGAAGAAATTAACTGGGTGCTTCAGAATAACCCCAATGGCGACAACTATTACAAAGCTGCCTATACTAATCCTTCCAGTCAGCGTTATGCCTTAAGCGTTTCCGGCGGCAATGAAAAGATCCGCGGATATATAGGCGGGTCATATATTAATGAAGATG
>NZ_DATMTE010000196.1:0-7270 GCF_035564935.1 Chitinophaga sp.
GGTATAGAGCAGCACATTGGCTGCCGGCAGGGGTTTCCTGGTATCTTTATCGTACGCATGACCTTTTATTTCTCTTTGAGCTGAAAGTGTGAAATGAACTCCTATCAGAAATACGGTTAACGATAATGCGTAGTATTTTGCCATGCGAGGATATTGGTTAATTTCGGTACAATATCGCATTGAACCATTCCCGTTCCGTTAATCAATACCAAACATTGTCTTTCTGATTAAAACATTATTCTTCTGGTTAAATAATTATTAATAAGATAACGTGATTAACAAATTATTTACAATTACAGAGAGATGATTACTGGAGTATTTTTTGATGAGCTTATTTTCTATTCTACGAATCCTGGTAATAAAAATTAAATTACTATTTTATGAACACAGCTCCGTTAGTAAAATCGTTGAAGGACATGTTGCTCAAAGCTAATGCACACGTAACTTTCAGCGATTCGATAAAGAAATTGCCTGCTGATCTCAGGGGGGTAGTGCCTGAGGGCATGCCATACAGTATCTGGCAACTGGTAGAACATATCAGGATCACGCAGTACGATATCCTTGATTTCTCCAGGAACCCGGACTATAAAGAGATCGAGTGGCCGAAGGCTTACTGGCCGGAGGAAACAGCTCCTGCGAACGATGCTGCCTGGAAACACAGCGTGGAGCAGGTGGATAAGGACCTGCATGCTTTTATTGAGTTGCTGGAGCAAAGTGATGATCTGTTTGCGCCATTTCCATATGGCAGCGGGCAGCATTTATTCCGGGAAGCCGTATTATTGCTGGATCACACCAGTTATCATACCGGTGAAATTGTGGCGCTCAGGCGAATGCTGAACGCCTGGCATTAGATACATTCGGGGTGAAATTTGTGGGTAGTGCCCGGCATTTGCCGGGCGCCACGCATTAAATACATTTCCACAAACAATCGGTGAACCAGTGTTTATGATCGAAGAAGCGGGCCACTGGTTTGAAGCCGGCAAAGGCTGCCAGCTGGTCTGTTTCTTCCAGGCTGTACTTCTGCGAAATTTCCATATAAATGGATTCATTTTCCTTAAAGTGGATGGTTACATCTTCCCCGATATGCACCTGTTGGTTTTCCAGGCTGATCAGGTAACTTTTACATGCGCCCGTAACGGGATCGTAAGTAGGAAAGTGTTCAAATTTCGTCATGTCAAAATCTGCGTACAATTCCCTGTTGATACGTTGCAGCAGGTTAAAGTTAAATGCGCGGGTGATGCCGGCGGAATCATTATAGGCGTTCAGGATCACCTGCGGGTGTTTTTTAAGATCGAAGCCGGTCAGCAGCAGGTCGCCGGGCTGCAGGTATTGCCGTAGCTGCTGGCAGAAGCTGCGGGCGGCGCTCACACTGAAGTTGCCGATATTGGCACCCATAAAAAGCAGCACCTTCTTTTTGGCAGTTACCTTATTGGCCTGTTGCAGCATATGGAAGTATTCCCCGTTCAGCCCATGCATTTGCAGGCCGGGCACCTGTGCGGGCAGGTGCTTTTCCAACTGGGTAATTACATTGGCGGATATGTCGATCGGGAAATACGTGTGGTCGATGCCGTTACTGATCAGCTGCTGGAGCAGATGAACAGATTTTGTGGCATCTCCTGCGCCCAGTTCCACCACATCAAATTCGCCGGCATATAACTGTAACGCCTGTACTATTTGCGCGGATTGTTCGCGGAGGATTTCCATTTCGCAGCCCGTCAGGTAGTATTCATGGCATTGCATGATCTGCTGAAAGAGCGCGTCTCCGGCTGCATCATAAAAGTATTTCGGGTCCAGGTATTTCTGCGGTGCGCTAAGGCCCTGCACTACATCATGATAGAATATACCGGTGGCTGGTTTGCACCTGCCTGATACAAGCACACTTGGAATTACAGTCATACTTATTTTTTGATATACTGAATGTAGATCTTTGAAGATCCGGATCAATTTTCATAACGGTGTCTCAATCATCCTGCCAATCTTATCCCGGTAAACTGCCATCTCAGTGAAGGATGGAAAAAATTACGGTAAGTGATGCGGCTGTGGTTGGGAGAAGTTACCTCTGAGCCACCGCGCAGCACCATCTGGCTGATCATGAATTTTCCGTTATATTCTCCGATGGCGCCGGGCGCCTTCGCAAAGCCGGGGTAGGGCAGGTAGGCGCTTTCGCACCATTCCCAGCGGTAGCCCCATGATAGTTGTCGTGCGGCCACTTCCCATTCAAACTCCGTAGGCAGCCGTTGTCCCTTCCAGGCGGCATATGCAGCCGCTTCGTAGTAGCTGATATGCGTAACGGGCGCATCGGGCATTAAAGGCTGCAGCCCCTGCCAGGTATAATGCATCCATTTCCCATCAATATTATACCAGTACATGGGCGCGGTTACCTGGTTATTCTTTACCCAATCCCATCCTTCGGCATGCCAGTAACGGAAATCCCGGTAGCCGCCGGCCTGGATGAAGTCCAGGTATTCCGTATTCGTTACCAGTGCTGTGCTGATCTTATAATCTGCCAGGTATACGCTATGCCTTCCCAGTTCATTATCAAAACAAAATCCATCACCTGCAAAACCGATATCGTATACACCGGCACGTATATTTAACCACGGATCCCCGGGATTGTTCACCACAGGAACATCTTTATGATGAATATCGTATGCAGGGAACAGCGGGTTATGCCCGAGGATATACTTGATGTCGGTATATAGCAGTTCCTGGTGCTGCTCTTCATGGTTCAGGCCGAGAATAAACAGCTCCTGGAGCTCCGGCGACAGTTCATCTTCCAAAAAATCCATCATGGCATCATCCACATATTTCCGGTAACGCATAATATCCTCCACAGCCGGCCTGCTCAGGTTACCCCGGTTGGTACGGATCACCCTTGCGCCCACCGACTCGTAATAACTGTTGAATACATAATTGTACTGCGGATCAAATACCGTATAACCTTTAGCGTTAGGGAGGAGGATGAAGGTTTCAAAGAACCAGGTGGTATGCCCGAGGTGCCATTTAGGAGGACTTACATCCACTACAGGCTGCACTACATAGTCTTCCGTTTTTAGCGGGGCGCATATCTTTTCGCTTCTCCGCCGTACTGTTTCATATTGTTCTTTCAGTAACATAATTACAGGTGCTTACTGTTGATTCACATATTTAGTAAAATCCGAGATACTTTTGATATGGAGCTTCTGTGCTGCTGTTCTGCGCATCATCAATGCGTAGGTATTATTAAAACCGATGGGCTGCAGCCATTTGATATGGTATTGCTTTGCAAATGCAGCACTTACATAATCGTATACTTTACGGCTGTTGCTGATAATGCTGTCTGTTACCTGTTGCGGCGCCTGGAGTAATACCAGCAGCCCGGTGCCGGTATATTCAGGATACATGTCGATCTGGTCATTTACCAAAGCGTCGAATACGATCTTTGTACCGCCTAATCCTGTTTTGGTAACTGCAGCAAGACCGGTATGGCCTTCTATCAGGATTTTATACATTGCTGCGAGGATATAGCCATCGCCAAAAATTTTTGAGCCGATCCGGATGCTGCCTTTATCGCCTTTGCCGGCGGGTTTCCAGAGGTTTTTGGCGACGAGGAAATCCTTGGCCACTTTTTCCGGGTTTTGTTTGAGATAGTCCACGCGGTAGTTTAATTCCGTCATGATACTATCATTAATTGTACCAACCAGCAGGTTGAGCGCCGGCTCCAGTTCGGGGTACTTTTGCAGCGTTTCTTCCCGTACAATGGGAGCTGCATAATACGGTGGAAAAATATGTTTATCATCTTTCAATACTACCAGGTCAAATGCTTTTACCCTGCCATCTGTGCTGCTGCCGCTGATCACATCCAGTTTTTTTTCATAGGCAGCCTTATACATGATCATATCGCTGATCACGAGTGTGCGGATATGCAGGCCATAAACAGATTTTAACCCCAGATCACCATCTTTCCGGCCCATAAATTCGGGGGTAAATCCTGCCAGCATTTTACCGTTATAGGTATCCGGCAGCAGGTAGAACGAAGAGAGGAGCAGGAAGGCAACAGGCAGTGCGTATAATGTTTTGCGGGCTTTGCGGACATTGATATGCTGGAGGAGCGACAGGAGCCAGTCGAACAGCAATGCCAGTAAAGCCGCCGGGATAGCGCCTGCCAGCATCATATTGGTATTGTTCAGGGCAATGCCGCCGAAAATAAATTCCCCGAGCCCGCCTGCGGCGATATACGCGGCCAGCGTGGCTACGCCTACATTGATCACCGTAGCCGTGCGGATGCCTGCCAGTATAACCGGCATGGCCAGTGGCAGTTGTACTTTCAGCAGCATTTGCCGCCGGCTCATTCCCATGCCGGTAGCGGCTTCCGTTATATTGCTGTCTACTCCAATGATACCGGTGTAGGTATTGCGGACAATAGGCAGCAGCGCGTACAGGAACAAAGCCACTATAGCAGGTTTAGGGCCTATTCCCAGCAGCGGGATCATGAATCCCAGTAAGGCGATACTCGGAATGGTTTGCATTACGCCGGCAAAGCCGAGTACCGGTGCTGCCAGTCTTTTTTTCCGGGTGATAAGGATACCGGCAGGTACGCCTATAGCCACGGCCAGCAACACGGATATAAAGGTAAGCCCGGTGTGCGTGAGGGTTTGTTCCAGCAGTTTACCGGATTGTTGTTGTACAAATTCAAATAAGGTTTCGGTGGATTCCATGCCGTTGTATTAATTTTTATAGGCAGCTATTGCCTCCATCAGTCCATTCCCGTCAATCATTTTTTGTTCCTGTTCATATACTACCGTAACCGGTTCATGTGTGATGGCTTCCAATGCATCCCAGCAGGTGCTGGCAGCGGTTAATTGCCCGCCTGCCGCTGTGGTGGCTGCTGGTAGCCATTGCCAGAGGTCTTTTATGTGCAGCGATTTCAGTTCCAGCTGCAGCCGTTGCGGATCAAGGAAGGATCTTACAAAATCGTTTACCGGGTGGAAGATCAGTTCAGCCGGCGTACCTAATTGCTGGATGCGTCCTTCATTCATGAGGCAGATGCGGTGCCCCAGTTCGAAGGCTTCTTCCACATCATGCGTTACGAGGATGATGGTTCTGTGACTGATCTCATCGAGCGATTTAAATTCTTTCCTGACGCTGATGCGGGTGAGGGGATCCAGTGCACCGAACGGTTCGTCCATCAGCAGCACCGGCGGATCTGCTGCCAGTGCGCGGGCCAGGCCCACCCGCTGTTGTTGTCCGCCGCTGAGTTGTTGCGGATATGCAGTGGCGTAGGTAGCCGGCAAATGGAGTTTATCCATCAGCGTGATCACCCGGTCGTGGATACGTTTTTTATCCCATTGAAGCAATGAAGGCACCAGGCCAATGTTATCACTCACCGTATAGTGCGGGAACAACCCGGTGTTTTGCAGTACATAGCCAATATTGCGACGGAGCATTTCCCCGGGCAATTTTTGTATTTCTTTCCCGTTGACGAAGATCTGGCCGCTGTCGGCTTCCAGCAGGCGGTTGATCATGCGCAGGGTAGTGGTTTTCCCACAGCCGCTGGTGCCAAGCAGCACAAGTGTTTCCCCTTCCTTTACTTCAAAGGAAATATCATCTACCGCTTTTTTTCCCGGGCCAAAAAATTTGGAAACATGTACCAGTTTAATCATCCTGTATATATCAGATTGTGGAAAAAATTGCTCATTATGGAGCTGGTTTCTCCAATGTCATAAAGAGATTGTTTAATGATTCCGCATAGAGCGGGTGAGCGAACACCATTTCACGTAGCTGCGTGGCCGTGATGTTGCCCAGCATGGCCATTTGCAGCATAGACATGATTTCGCCGCCTTCTGTGCCAATGATCGCAGCTCCCAGGATCTTATTGGTTTGTTCGTGCACGAGGGCTTTCATAAATCCTCGTGTTTGCCCGGTTTCTATAGCCCTGGCCACTTTATCCATACTCAGGCAGGCTACTTTAAACGGGATGCCTTCTTTCTTCGCGTCTTTTTCTGTGAGCCCTATGCGGCCAAGTTGAGGATCGGTGAACATGCAATATGGAACCTGCCGGTCTTTTATACCAACGTTTGCATTTTCAAAAAGGTTTTTATAAATAATAAGATGATCGTTATAGGAGATGTGTGTAAATGCGGGACCGCCTTTTACA
The DNA here is from genome assembly GCF_035564935.1 of Chitinophaga sp. Lineage (GTDB taxonomy): Bacteria > Bacteroidota > Bacteroidia > Chitinophagales > Chitinophagaceae > Chitinophaga. The sequence continues at coordinate 6,137 of NZ_DATMTE010000196.1, forward strand.
TCGCCGATGGCATAGATGCCTGGTTCGGAGGTTTCAAGCCGGTCGTTTACCCGGATGAATCCTTTTTCATCGGTAACCACATTGGTTTGCTGCAACTGCAGTGCTGCAGTTTGCGGGGTACGGCCGGTAGCTACCAGTATATGCGTACCTGTTATAGTATCACGGTCGTTGCCGGTGGTGATATCCACACTGATCTTCTTCCCGCTCACAGACACATGGGTTGCCTGTGTACCGGTATGGATCTGCATATTTTCCGATTCCAGCATTTTTTTAATCACGGCTGCCACATCGGGATCTTCCTTCGATACCAGTTGGGAAGCAGTTTCTATGATGGTAACGTGACTGCCTAAACGCTGATAGAGTTGTCCCATTTCCAGCGCGACGTAGCTGCCGCCCAAAACGATCAGTTCTTTAGGGATGGTTACTTCATCGAGCAGGGTGGTAGAGGTGAGGTAAGGCACTTCCGCCAGTCCGGGTATAGGCGGGATAAACGGTTTGGTGCCGGTATTGATGAAAATATGATCTGCAGTTAAGATAGTTTCCTCTCCTTTATGCCCGGTAACAGTAATGGTTTTATTACCGGTGAACGCAGCTGTGCCCATAAAGAGCGTAACGTTTTTGGATTGTAACCCTTTTTCGGTTCCCTCTCGAAATTCTGTGACGATATTATTTTTCCGGGCTACAATAAAGGGAAGGTCTACCATGAATCCGTGGCTGTGAATGCCCCAGTCTTTACTATGAAAAACGGTATGTGCAACTTTTGCGCACGCGATCATTGCCTTGGTAGGCGTGCAGCCATCGTTGATGCAGGTACCGCCGGGATATCGTTGTTCAACGACAGCGGTTTTCCAGCCTTTTTCTTCCATTTTCTTTGCCAGCGGGTTTCCACCCTGGCCTGATCCGATTACGATGGCGTCAAATTTCTGCATACGGAAAGATTTAGAATGCGGGGCCAAAGATTATACCAATGAAAAGTAAGCAAATTTTGCGAATAAAGCCGCGAAGGTTGTCTGACTCACTGATTACGCTGATTTTAATGATTTCCCTGAGTTTTTTTATGCTGTGTTTTATTATAGCGGATGTCTTTGCGGGGGGCACACTGATTATTAAATATCTCCCTTAATTATTATAAAA
>NZ_DATMTE010000197.1:0-3677 GCF_035564935.1 Chitinophaga sp.
CTGCATCCATTGCCCTGTGCGCCGGATGCAGTAAAAAGTTTGGCTTACAGAACTACCGCCAACAGACCAGCGATTACACCGAAGAGAGCAACACCCTCAACCAGCGCAGCAGCCAGGATCATGTTCGCACGGATGTCGTTAGCAGCTTCTGGTTGACGAGCGATAGACTCCAGAGCGCTCTTACCGATGTTACCAACACCAATACCAGCAGCGATAGCTGCGATACCAGCACCAACAGCACCACCAGCTTTAGCCAGACCAGATGCAGCAGCAGCCTGCAATAAAATAGACAAAAGTGCCATAATGAATATGTATTTGAATTATAAAAAATTTCGAACTAATAAAAAGCGGTTGGCATTTAACTTTCGGGCGAAAGGCTAAAAGTTAATTCCGTGTGCTTAATGGTGTGCCTCATCATGTGCACCTTCCATGGCCTGGCCTATAAATACGGCTGTCAGGTTAGCAAAGATGAACGCCTGGATAAATGCTACCAGCAGTTCCAGCATCATCATCACAATGTTAAACAGAACAGTGATAGGCAGGAAGCCGTAACCTGCTACCTTATTTAAAGATCCAAAAATAAACACCAGGGATATAATACTCAGGATAATAATGTGACCTGCCAGCATATTGGCAAATAACCTGATCATCAGTGATATCGGTTTGGTAAATACACCAATCAGCTCTACCGGCGCCAGGATGAACTTAACGCCAAAAGGAACCGGGGGATTGAAAATGTGACCCCAGAAGTGTTTATTGGTGCTGAACATGGTAGCAATGAAGCTGATGATAGCCAGTGCGGAAGTTACCGCCAGGTTACCCGTTACGTTAGCCGAACCGGGTAAAAGTCCCAGCAGGTTGTTGATCAGGATAAAAAAGAATATGGTGAGAATAAAAGGCGTATACCTTTCTGCATGTTTACCGGGAATGTTAGGCTTTACCACTTCATCGCGCATAAAAATGATCACCGGCTCCATAAGGCTCTGGAAGCCCTTCGGCGCTTTCTTTGCTCCACGCACCCGGTAAGCTTTTGCTACACTCAGCATCAGCACTACCAGCAATACAGCGGCAAGGATCATGGAAGTGATATTCTTGGTCATGGAAAAATCGTAGATCTTCTCATCGGTAGGGTTGCCGTTAGCATCTACTGCAATCACCTGACCGTCCAGGTATTTGGCAGGATCCAGCCCTTTTTCATGCAGGTAGTGTGAATTTACCAGCTGGTAACCGTCGTATGCTTTATGACCGTGTTCAAATTTAGAAGAGGAAAATACAGAAGTTCCCCGTACAGTATTGTAAATAATTACCGGTAACGGGAGGGTTACGTGGGTTTCGCCCATGCTGAACAGGTGCCAGTCGTGAGCGTCCTTTACGTGTCCGAGAATTACTTCCTTAGCATCAAATTTTTTAGTCTCACCTTCTTCTCCCCCCTTACCTTCTTCTCCTTCATGAGACGCAGCTGTAGCTGTTTCATGGTGGGAAACCTCCTGTGCAAAGGAAAAATTACTAAAACTGTGAAGGCCTAAAACCATCACAAGTGCTACCATTCTATGTTTGAACCAATTGAAAGAAATCACCGTTTTCTGAAATTTTGCGCAAAGATACTCGTTTTTATCTTCAAAATTAAGCGACTACGGAAAAAAAGTAAGATATATTGTAATTATATTGATAACCAGGCTATTGCAGGTAAAAAATGACCCTTTTTTTAATTAAAAAAGGCTGTCGAAATCAACAGCCCGGGAAACTATTTCATATTAATATTTTTATCATTCATTTGGCCCCGCTTCGTGATATTTCACACCCGCCACCATAACTGGTATACAATTTATATCACAAGAGGCTGGCTATAGCTCAAATAACGCCTCTATACCTTGCTCACATTGAACTGCATACTATGCAGTTTGAAATAAAAGCCTTCCAGTTTCAGGAGCTCCTCATGGGTACCCATCTCCTTAATTTCCCCCTTATCCAGCACAATAATTTTATCGGCCTTACTAATGGTGGAAAGCCGGTGAGCGATAATGATAGCGGTACGGTCGGCAATCAGCTTGTCGATCGCCTGTTGGATCATCATTTCCGATTCGGTATCCACAGAAGAAGTGGCCTCATCCAGCACCAGTATGGCAGGATCGTACAGCAACGCCCGCACAAAAGAGATCAGCTGCCGCTGGCCCAGGGAAAGTGTGCTTCCCCGCTCCATCACCTGGTAGTCGTACCCACCTGGCAACTGCATAATAAAATCATGGATCCCTATCAGCCGGGAAGCCTCTTCTACCTTTGCCCTGCTGATATTACCGTTATGCAGCGTGATGTTATCATAAACAGATCCTGCAAACAGGAACACATCCTGCAATACCACCCCAATTTTACTGCGCAGCGATTCCAGGGAGTAAGCGGGCAGTTCAATATCATCTATCTTAATACTTCCCTTCTGTATTTCATACAACCGGTTAAGGATACTGATAATAGTGGTTTTACCGGAACCGGTATGTCCCACAATGGCCACCGTATCGCCCGGCTTTGCATGAAAACTGATATTTTTCAGCACATAACGCTCATCTACATACGCAAAGCTCACATTGTTAAAGGTAATAGCCCCTTTCATGTTTTCTGCGGACTGGTGTCCCCTGTCCGGGATATAATCCTGGTTGTCCAGCACTTTAAACACCCGCTCACTGGCCACCATACCCATTTGCAGTGTATTGAACTTGTCTGCCAGCATCCGCAGCGGGCGGAACAGCATATTCAGGTACATAATGAAAGCGATCATAACACCCTGGGTAACCTCGTAATTCAATACTTTGTTGGCTCCCCACCATACCATTAATCCCAGTGAAATGGCCAGGATAATTTCCACCACCGGGAAAAAAACGGAATAGGCAAAAATAGCATCGATATTCGCTTTACGGTGTTCCTTGTTGATATGCTTAAAACGGGCGAACTCCCTTTTTTCTGCGGTAAATGCCTGCACTACCACCATTCCTGTAAGGTGTTCCTGCACAAAGGCATTCAGGGCCGACACTGCATTACGTACCCTGTAAAATGACTTATTTACGCTTTCCTTGAAAATGTAAGTAGCAAAGATCAGCACCGGGAAAGGCGACAGGCTGATGAGGGTCAGGCGCCAGTCTTCCATAAACATCACTACCAGTATGGCAATGATCATCAGCAGATCTGCCACAATAGAAATAATGCCTTCGGAAAACACATCGTTAATGGCCTCAATATCATTGATCGTCCTGGTGGTGAGCGTACCAATGGGGGTTTTATCAAAAAATGCCAGGTTCAGGTGTACAATCTTTTTATACACTGTTACGCGCAGGTCTTTTACCACAGACTGTCCCAGCCAGTTGGTGAGGTAGGAAAAAAAGAACCGCACCACGGTTTCCACCAGCAGCAACCCGATTTGCACAATCGTTACCAGGATCAGCATCTGCATCAGCTGGCCGGCTATATACTTATCTACCGTTACCTGGATCAGGTATGGTCGCAACGGGGAAATAGCGGCCAGCACTACCGTTAATATCATGGAGATGTAAAAGGATCGTTTGTAAGGAGCCGCGAATGAGAATATGCGCCGTAATAAACTGAAATCAAATACTTTCTTTACCGCAAGATTTTCCAATGTGCCAGGTTTAAACTATGTAACAAACGTACGATAAAAAATAATTATCGCC
>NZ_DATMTE010000198.1:0-2375 GCF_035564935.1 Chitinophaga sp.
ATCGAAAAGAGAAGAGTTTTTCCAAAAGAATATTCTCCCGTTAAAAACCATTGAAGAGGTAAGTGAAGATGTAGAGAAATGGGCCAGTCAGAAAAAAGAAGAACTGGAAAACCTCCGCCGGAATGAAGAGTTCCGTAAGGAGTTTCTCCTGAACCTTTCCCATGAGCTGAAAACGCCCATTTTTGCCGTTCAGGGCTATATTCACACGTTGCTGGACGGGGCGCTGGAAGATCCCAATGTAAATAAGCTGTTCCTGAAAAACGCCACCAAGAACATCGACCGCCTTTGCCGGCTGATCGACGACCTGGATGAAATATCTAAACTGGAAAGCGGGGAAATGACTGTAAATGCAGAAGTATTCGTTATCCAGGACCTGATCAAAGATGTGTTTGATACCCTGTCGCTGAAAGCCAATACCAAAGGCATTAAGTTCAGTATCAAAAAAGGCTGCGAAGCGCCGCAGCCGGTATATGCCGATAAAGAAAAGATCCGGCAGGTGCTCATTAACCTGGTAGACAACTCTATTAAATACGGTAAACCGGACGGCCACACTATTGCCAGCATTTACAGCATGGATGGCAAAAGAGTGCTGATAGAAATTTCCGACGATGGGATCGGTATGGCTGAGGAACACCTGCCACGTGTATTTGAACGGTTTTACCGTACAGACAGGGCGCGTAGCCGCGACATTGGCGGTACCGGCCTCGGACTGGCCATTGTTAAGCATATTGTGGAGGCTCACGACCAATCCATTACGGTACGCAGCAAGCCTGAAATAGGCAGCACCTTCGGGTTTACAATGGAATCAGGAAGAGAATAAAATAACACTGCATAAAGTAAATGGGCAAACAGGATGCTGATCCTATTTGCCCATTTACTTTTATAATATGGCTGTTAAAAACGATACTGCATCCTGCAGGTAAGCACATTATCTTTCAGGTCGTCTTTATATCCTTCCAGTTCCGTGCTTTCATTGGTAACCCAGTCGTAATACACCATAAATTTCAGGTGTTCGTTGGCATAGTAGAGGTAGCCGATGCCTACCGTGTTATAGCGTATATCCGCAGGAGTGAGCCCTGCACCGGGAGCGCCGATCTCTTTGCCTTTTACTTTTGTGTTGGGATCGTACCAGTCGTATTTCAGTACCGCCTGGTGCTTTATGCTGCCAAGGTTTTGAATATAATAAAGATAAGCGCCGTCAAAATTACGGATATACAGTGGCTGTAAACTTCCGTCCGGCGCTACCGGGATGGCGCCTGGTGTTTCCGTAGTTAAGGCGGTGGCTGTTTGTTTACCCCGGAGATACTCCGCACGGAACTGGGTAAAGCCTTTCTCTTCACCATTGGAGATCTTCCATTGTACATCTGCTCCGAAATAGTGCCTGGGGGCGATTTTTCCTACATTAGCCACCGAAGAATCCACCATAAAAACTGCTTTCCCGCCGGCATTGTTCATCGTGTGAATCTGTTTGGTAAACTGCTGCATACCGCCATACAATACAGACGCACCGGCCGATAGCTGGCTTTGAGTTCCTTTTATTTTCCGGGGTTTTATAGCAATACGCCCGATAAAATCTTTATGGCTGTCGAAATCAGTGGTGGCTGTGAGTCCTTGTCCGTTAAAGGCGCCCGCATCTATTTTCAGGAAACTCAAAGGGTGATCTTTACGGCGGGGTTCAAAGGACACCATTGCTCCCAGGTCGCGCTCTGTTTTCATCAGGATCTGCGACATCCGCCCACGCTCAGGGGTTTCACGGTCGGCCGACGACAGGTTTACTTCATAACCGAACGGGCGGGCGAACATGCCTCCTACCAGCGAGAACAAATTAAATTTCGTCTCAAAAAAACGACCATAGAAATCGCGGATATTTACCCCTCTTTCGGTACCATCGAACTGGAAAGCAAACTGCACCACCGGCATATCCTCTTTGTTATACCGTTCATAATCTACCCGGATACGCCCACGGCGCAAAGTAAAACGGTTATCGGAGGCGGCCGCAAAATCTCCGGCTGCATAGCCCCGGGCGCCCCTCGATTGTGCCATCTGGAATTGCGGCTGAATATACCCGCTGAACCGCAAAGCATCATACTTCATATACATGGATATCATCCCCTTTCCCATTTCGGTGGTAGTGTCGATCATATCCATCAGGAATTGCGCACGGGCAGTTCCCGTGAAACATAACATCAGAATAACGATCGGAAAAAATATGGCAATGCGCATCAGGTGTTGAAATTATTGCGCAAAAGTATAGAATTAGCCTCTATTTAACCGGGTTGTTTACACTTTGTACAGTAAATCGTTAATAGCTCGTTAATCCATTCCTGTTGCGACTGGCTTATCTGTTGCCTTTATACTTTGAAGTAAATTGGATA
>NZ_DATMTE010000199.1:0-2103 GCF_035564935.1 Chitinophaga sp.
AGTTTACGCAAAGGTATGCATGCCCGCCACCACTTCTTCTGCGAGGCCAAACGATAACGTCATACCGGCTCCGCCAAGACCATTTACAATGGTGACATTTTTTTCCGGAGAGAACACCAGGTCTGTTTTTCCATTGGTTAATTTTGGATAGATGCCATGCCATTGTTCCTGGATGGTATACTCCGGCGCCTGCAGGAAGGTATGCATGTACTGCAAAATGAGATCATTGATAAATGCCTTATCAAATGGTTCGAAGTCCGGACCATATTCATGCGAGTCGCCGATGGTAAGCTCTCCTGCGCCATTCTGGGAAACCAGCAGATGGATGCCCCATTTCACATAGTCCGGCATTTCCTGTGCATAGCGTTGTTTCAGCGGTTCCAGGGCTTTACAGCTTTCAAAGGCCGCGTAGTGACCCAGTGTTAAACCGGCACAGAGCGCGGGTCCCAGCTGCCAGTTGCCCGGTTGTGGAATGGTGCGCATCATTTGTAGTTTGCATTTCTTCAGGGGAGCGGCTGCAAACTCAGCAGGATAAAGCGTTTCGAAATCCGCACCGCTGCACACAAATACCTCGTCCACTTTCCAGCGCTCGTCTTTTGTTTCAATATAAGGCATGCTGATACCGTTTATGGCGGTACCAAAACGAACCGTTACCTGCAGGTGTTCTTCCAGGTACTTTGCAATAGCAGCACTGGCCTGGCGCGGGTTTACCGTCATTTCGGAAGCGCTCCACAAGGCGCCTTTCAACCCGTTTGTTTTAACAGCGCTGGTATATTTTCCTATTTGTGAAGGGGCAACCAGTTCGCAGTTGTAACCATTAGCGGGAGCTGCCTGTACAAATTCTTCCAGCACCGCCAGTTCATCTGTTTCATATGCCAGGTGAAGCGATCCTGTTTCCTGGCACTGCAGGCCGGTTACAGCAGCCAGTTCTTTCCAGGTGCGGCGGCTGCGCATAGCGCGGTTGTGCATCTTACCTGCGGTTTGCCCGATGGGCCATACCAGCCCGAAATTGCGGATGGAAGCACTGATCGCCTTGCTGTTGCGCTCAAACAGCACTACTTTTTTTCCCTTTGATGCCAGGTGGTACGACATGGCCAATCCCACTATACCTGCGCCTATTACCGCTACCTCTGCCTGTTGCTGTTGCATGATATAAAAATGATAGTATGATTAAAATATAGACAAGAGTTCATCAAGTGAAGCCACCAGGTGAGTATGCGGCCCTTTGGCCAGTTCTTCGCGGGTATATGCACCGGTGGTAACACCTATTACATAGCGGCAGCCTGCATTGGTACCCTCTTCCAGGTCGGAAATAGTATCGCCGGTTTTAGCAACGGCCTGTATACTGCGGATTTCCAGTTCTTCCATGATCCGGTAGATCATATAAGGATAAGGACGGCCAAAAGGTACTTCATCGCTGGTAGCTACTGCATCTATGAGCCCTTTCTGCTGCCAGCCTACCCTTTCCAGGATCACGTTGGTGATGTCCCTGTCGAAACCAGTATCCAGCGCCACTTTAATACCTTTGGCCTTCAGCGCGGCAAACACTTCCGATACCCCGTCTTTTTCTCTTACTGCCGGATGCGTGGCATAATGCATTTTCATATCAGCTACGAAACGGCCGTGCAGGTCGCCAATAAAGGCTTCATCGCTGTACCGGCTGTCTTCCTGTTGTTGCAGCAAATAGCGGATAGCATAGGGTTTGGCATATCCCATCACTTCATTCACCTGGCCGAGCGTTACATTCACTCCTGCCAACCCGATTGTTTGCTGCAGCACCTTTGCCACATTGGATTCATCATGCAGGGTAGTACCCGCAATATCAAAAACTACTAATTGTATTCCCATCGTTCCTGAAATTTAATACGCCGCAAAGATAACCACTTACTAAAATTAAGTTTAGCATTTATAAACATTTAACATGCGGTTAATATGCGGAGGGATCGCCTTCGGCGATTGTCTTGGAACACTGATTTTGATGATTTCGCTGATTTCGCTGATTTTATTTTTTGGATTTATAAAAACTAAGGGAGATATAAGCGGATATATTCGCTTTTATCTCCCTTAACTATTAGAACACAAAAAAAATAAAATCAGCGAAAT
>NZ_DATMTE010000200.1:0-15684 GCF_035564935.1 Chitinophaga sp.
CTCCCCCAAATCATTTTAAAATCATTACAAAATCAAATCAGGGTAATCAGTGTAATCAGTTTAATCCTGAGTCAGACAAACTCCGCGTAGCTATTCGAGCAGCTTCTTCAGCCCCGTTTCGTAGTTGCTGATCTCGGCGGAGAGGGTGTCTACGAGCGGTTTGCGGGCGCTTTTGTTTCCTTCCAGTATGATGCTCCACCTTATCACGGAGGTGTCGTCCTTGTCGGGTAAAGACTCTACCAGGGCGGTTACCGTTGCATGCTTAATACCGGCAGGCAGGGGTGAAACGATGCTGAAAACAAAAAACTTGTATGACTCATGTACCTGGTCAATCATATCCCGGCGCTTGCGGTTGTCCGTGAAGGTAAGGTCGCGGTAGCGGGTATCGTTTTCTGTAACGATCTGCACGTCTTTGATGGTTCCATTGGCGTAATCCTTTACCTCCGGCAGGTTGCGGATAAGGCGCCATATTTTCACCGGCGAGCTTCTGATCAGCGTTTCATGCGTATAATCCGGGATGATCTTCTGTGCAGCCTGCATTTGCCCCATAACGGCGGTGCAGCAGCAGATGAACAACAATGTCAGTATTTTCTTCATAAAAAATAATTTAAGAAGATAATTATTGCATAGGCGTCATTGGGACGGCCTTCATTGTTTTAGTTGCTGCAGCGGGTTTTGCACCAGGCTTTGCAGCGCCGCCAAACAGTTCCGCCAGTTTCTTTTCAATAGCGCCGCTGCCATCTGGTTCAAAGCCTACTTCCTTCATCAGTATTTCCCCATCAGGACTGATCAGGTAAGTAGTGGGCACACCGGTGATGGCAAAACCGCTACCGGCAATGTTGATATTATCCAGCGCCTGCTTCCAGGGATTGTTTTCCTGTGCCACCGCTTTCAGCCAGTCGGCTTTACTTTTATCGATGGAGATGCTGTAGATATCGAAGTGCTGATCTTTGTATTGCTGAAACACTTCCCGCATATGTGGGAACGATTGCCTGCATGGCGAACACCAGCTGGCCCAGAAATCTATCAGCACATATTTGCCTTTAAACTGGCTGAAGGAAAGGGATTGATCTTTCTCATCCGGTAGTGTAAAGTTTTTTACTTTTTTGCCTACGGCAGAATTTTTAATCCCTTCTGTGAATTGATGGAACTCCATGGCTTCTTTGGTTTGCTTCATGGCAGGTGATAAATCAGCGTATAGCCGTTCCTGTTGGTCGGCACTCATCATCTCCCTTGCTTCGCCCAGGCTGAAAACAGCGGCAAAAGAATTAGGATGCTGCTTTACCAGTTGCTGCAGCAAAGGCACCAGGTGCTCCTGCTGCAATGCTTTTTGCCTGGTTTCAAACTCCACATGGCGGGGACTTTTTTCATCCATCCAGGGTTGTCCAAATTCCTTTTTTAATGTTTCTCTGACCTGTTTCCATGCAGTCTCCTTCGTTTTTGTGTAGGCCTGTAGCAGTTCCACCGCTTCGGAGCCTTTCACCACGGAAGCGCTCATGCCCTTTTCAATATCAGAGGTAACGGTGTAGGTAACCGGTTTATCCATCAGGATACCGAAAGGCACATACATCTGGCGTTGGGCCTGGATATATTCGGGATACAACATCAGGAATACAGGTTCCTTAAAGGGAATGTTAATTGTATAATGCCCGTTGGTGATCACCGCGGAATCGTGGTAGGTACGGGAATAAATATACATTTTATTATACCCCTTCAGGTCGCCTTTAATAGTGCCCTTCAATACAATCTGCTGCTGGGCGTAGCTGCCCTGGTATAGCAGGGCGGCTAACAAGGCAATGACGATTCTTTTCATCTGGTATTGTTTTAATGGTTAATAAGCAGGGTTCTGTTTGATCAGCCCCTGGGTAATGTCAATTTCATGTTGCGGTACCGGCAAAGCAAAACGGTTAGCCGGCAATTGCGGGTTAGGCGGTGTGCCCGTGCGGATGGCATCGAACCGGGCAAAGCCTTCAAAGGCAAGCTCCCAGCGGCGTTCCTGTATTATCCTGCTGATCAGTGCAGCCGGGGTTGCAAAATCGGCCGCAGTGTATACATGCGGCGGACCATTTTTCGTATAGGCGCGGGCGTATACCCGGTTCAGTAAATTGATGGAAGTGGCGTTCACTCCACTGGTATGGGCCAGCGCTTCTGAAGCTGTAAGCATTACTTCAGCAAGACGGATCATTGGTACGTTATCACGTATATTCATATCCGTGAATTTGCGCATCACTTCCTTTCCAAACAGGTTGAGGCTGTCTTTCCGTTCATCGCCTGCACCATAGGAAGCCACGAAATCAGGGAGCGCTTTGTTATATCCATACACATAATAGATCCCGTTGTTATCGTTTGATTTTGATGTTTTATTAAAGCTTTCAGGGAAAGCGAACAGTATTTCCCTGCTCAGCGGATAGCTGCCACCGCTGGCGGAATTATCCGGCCAAAGCGTCCAGAAGCTGGGCTGTAGCTGGTAGTTATTACCTGCCATAGCAGCCTGGGCATAAGCAGCTGCTTTTTCATACTGGCGGCTGTACAGGCATATTCTTGCAGCCAATGCGTTAGCGGCGCCTTTGGTGGCCCTGCTGCCCTGGCTGAGCGCATCCGGGCGAACGGCCGGCAGATCCAGTATAGCCGCATCCAGGTCGTTCAGCATTTGCGTATATACTTCCGCGTTAGTAGCCCTGGGTACATCCTGCGATCCGTTGTAACCGTCAAAGGGACTAAGCCTTAACGGTACGCCCATATTATCAGGCTTTCCTTCCAGGGCGCCATCGCCGTATAGCCGTAACAGTGTCATGTAACAATAGCTGCGTATAAACCTGGCTTCGCCAATAAATTCCGCCTGGCTGGCTTTATCAAATTCCGCGTATTGCGGCAGCTGGTTAATGATCACATTACACTGGTTAATGGTTACATAAGGCCCTGACCATAATGCGTAGTAATTGTCGTCGCGCGGATCAATGGTCCCCGTCACCAGGTTCTGATCAAAAGTGGAAGCTATACCCCCAGAAATATCTCCCAACTGATAACTATTACCTGCACAGGCATTCATCATACGGAGATAAGTATCTGCCAGGTAATTCCCGGTGGTTTGCTTGTATCTCAGCAATTCCGATTCTATCATGGTGCCTTCCGGCTTCAGGTCCAGTTGCCTGTTGCAGGCGCCCAGTGCCAGCAGCATTGTAAAAAGAATGATATGGTAACTGTATTTGTTCATATCCGGCTGAATTTTTAAATTTAGAAAGATGCTTTTACGCCTACTCTCCAGGTACGCGGAGAAGGCATCGTGAGCTCATCATATCCCATGTTTAATGCGGAGGAGCCGTATGCGCTCACTTCAGGATCCAGGCCGGAATACTTTGTGAGGATGAATACATTGTTCGCTTCTGCATAAATTTTCAGCGCGGTAAACAGGTGGCTGCGCTGTAGCTGGCGGCTGCTGAAGTTATATCCCAGCAAAAGGCTGCGGAGTTTCACGAAAGATGCATCTTCCAGGAAACGGGAATTTTTCCGGTCCAGCGTATAATCGTATGAAGTGCCAAATCCGGCCTGTGCATAATTGGAATTATTGATCAGTGCGGGAATGCCGGTTTGTTGCCCTGCATACCTCCAGTAATCCAGCAGGTCGGAAGAAAGATTGTATACGTTATTGGCGGAAGAAGAACTGCCCAGGTAGCTGTACATGGCGGCTTTGGCGCCGTTATACATTTTATTTCCTGCGGAGAAAGAGAAGAAGCAGTTCAGTTCAATATTTTTCCAGGTAAATGTATTACCCAATCCGCCAAATACCACCGGCATGGCATCGCCCATATATTTCCGGTGCACATAAGGCGCATCAGGATACTGCTGCTGGATAGGCACTTCAGATATTTTGCCGCTGTTGTCCACCCATTGAGGTTGCCCGTTGGCGGGGTTTACACTGCCCCATTCATACAGGTAAAAAGCAGTAGCGGAGTGACCTACACGCCAGAAGCGGCCGCCGGAGATTTCATTCTCAGCTGCCAACTGTTCTTCATTGATCTGGTGTAAGCGGGTAACAATGTTACGGTTGCCCGAAATATTGAAGGTAGTGTTCCAGTGAAAGTCTTTAGTAGCTATATTCTCACTGGTGACGCTAAATTCAATCCCTTTATTGGTAAGGTCGGCGCGGTTCTGCTGCTGCAGGTCAAAACCCATAAAATAAGGTAATGCCGATTGCAGGATGGCGTTGGCGGTCTGACGACGGTAGTAATCAATAGTACCGGTAACGCGCCCTTTCCATAGACTGATATCGGCGCCTATGTTCCAGGTGGTGGTCCGCTCCCATTCCAGGTTGGGATTTGCGGGCTGTTTATTCCCGATAGTGGACGTATTGCCATAGGTGGCGCCGTACACATCTACCACATACTGGCCCTGGTTACCATAATAACCGGTGCCGCCGTCGTTACCTGTAAACCCAACGCTGGCACGGATCTTCAGTTGCTCTATGGCTTTGGCGCCTTTCAGGAATCCTTCTTCACTGGGTACCCATCCCAATGCAAAGGAAGGGAAACCCACATAACGGTGATTGGCGGAAAAGCGGGAGGAGCCATCCAGGCGATAGGTAACCCCTGCCAGGTATTTATGTTTATATTCATAGTTCAGCCGGCTCAGGTAAGATACCTGCGCCCACTGTTGCTGCAGGGAAGAAAGTACTCTTTTATCCCTGGCGGTGGAAATGCTCAGCATTTCATTTGTAAGGAACTGTGTACCGTACACGCCGTTGGCATTCTCTACCGACTTCTCAAAGCTCTGCCCCAGCATAGCGCTGATGGCGTGTCCGTTTCCGATGATCTTATTAATATCAACACGGTTGTTGATCACCCATTTCCTTAGCTGTTGCTGTGTTTCGGTGGCGGAACCGCCAACCAGCTTGGGCCGGTCGATGATGCGGTTATAGGAACGGGAGTTGATCCAGTCGACCCCTACATCTGAATGCGCTGTTAACCACGGGCGCAGTTTCAGGTCTGCAAACGCATTGCCCAGCACGCGGTTGTCGGTGCTGTAGTTTTTACCGGACATGGCCTGCGCCACCGGGTTGGATATATCTTCAGGACCGGTAGGGTTATTACCATACAACCAGTTATACTTATATCCTGTGCTGTCGTACACACCAATATTCGGCGCCTTCTGGATAGCGTTGCGGTATGCCTGCTGCGCGCTGAGCGCATTATTGGTGGCCTGGTTCAGCGACATGCTCACGCCTACTTTCAGCGACTTCGACATCTGGTTGTCGAAATTTACACGACCCTGGTAACGGGTAAAGTCATTGTTGATAATATAGGACTGTTCTTTGTTGTAGCCCAGGCTTACGTAGTAGTTCGACTTCTCTGTACCTCCGCTCATAGATACAATGGCATTGTTACTGTTGGCGGTGCGTACTACTTCATCCAGCCAGTTGGTGTTTACGCCTTTGGGAAATTGATAGTTCTTTGGAATATACCAGCCTCCCTGTTGTGCTTTCCCTATGGAATCCTTCTGGCGGAAAAGTTCTGTATAGAAATCCGCGTACTGGTTGCCGGTCATCACCGAAGGAAGCTGCCGGGGTTTGCTGAAGGCGGTGCTAAGCTGCACATCTACCCTCATTTTGCCGCGACTCCCTTTCCTGGTAGTAATGAGAATTACACCGGCGGAACCACGGGAGCCGTAAATGGCTGTGGAGTATGCATCTTTAAGCACCTCTATTGATTCAATATCGTCCGGGTTAATGGTGGCCAGGGGATTTTTTTCAAAGGTAGTTGGCTGCCGGTATTCGTTCACAACCTGGTTGCCACCGAAAGAAAACCCTGCCGAATTGCCTTTATTATAATCCACGGTGTTCAGGTTGGGATCAATGCCATAAATAGGTACCCCGTCTACTACTATAAGCGGGGAATTGCCATTGGCATTGAGTGTACTGATACCGCGGATGGTGATATTGGAGGCAGCTCCCGGCACACCGCTGGAAGGTGCAATAAAAACGCCGGGCAGTTTGCCTACCAGCGCTTCATCAATGGTAACGGGTGTTTGCCCGGGTGCATCTGCCGCATTAAAGGTAGCAACAGCGCCCAGCAGGCTGCGTCTTTCCTGGACGCCATAGCCAATCACTACCGCTTCAGTTAAGCGGGAGGCTTCTACTGTCATCATAATTTTCTGCAATGCGGTAGCACCCGGCGTTACTTTTACTGCCTGTATAACCGATCTATAGCCGATAGAAGTTAACTGCAGGGTATAGTTTCCCGCAGGCAATGTAATTTCAAAGGCGCCTTCCGGGCTGGTTACCGCGTAATAACGGGTACCGGCGGCCTTTACAGTTACACCGGGTACCGGCTGCTCCCCGTCTGTAACGATCCCCTTTATTTTACCGGGAGCCGGCTGTTGCTGCGGCACAGCAGGCGCTGCTTTCCGTACAATAAGCAGTACCCCGTTTTTTTCCACAAAGCTGAGCGGTGTATTTTCAAGCAATGATGCCATTACCTTTTCCAGCCGTTCATTTACAAATCTCAGTTTCTTTACCTGGTAACCGGCCAGATCCTGGTGGTCGTATCCAAAGGAAAGATGATATCCTGATTCCAGTTTCTTCACACATGCGGCAAGGGATTCGTTTTCGAATTTTTCTGTTACCCTTACCTGCTGTAACAGTTGGCTGTACCCGTTATTGGCATACAGGAGGGTAATTCCTCCGGTGATAAAAAGGGTAACCATTACGCTCCATCTCATAAGACGTTGTATAAAAGTTAGCGTAAGCAATTTTTGCATATATTTGGTTGATTTTAGTGTTAACTAAATGCATATAACAGTCATCAAGCGTGCCTGCAAATCACTGCCTGACTGTTGTATAACTTTTCTAAAAGCCGTATCTGCTCTAACAGGTGCGGCTTTTTGTTTCCCCGAAGGGCATAGCTATCGCAGGGATGGCTTTAAGGTTCCATCCTTACTAATTTTGGTTGCATCCTCCTTGTATGCGGTATTAGTTTTTACGGTGTATGGTAATTTCTTTGTCCTTTATTTCATATTGTACAGGATGTATGCTGCTCACCAGGTCCAGTACTTCTGTAATCGTTAGCTTTTTGCTGCAACGCAATGTGTATTCGTCGTGTTTCATTTCCGCGGGGTTGTACCGGATATGTACCCCATACTGATTCTCCAGTGTTAGCGCCAGTTCTGCAAACCCCGCCTGTGAAAGACTGATCATGCCGCTGGCCCATTCATTGATCTGTTGGTTGTCTACTTTTGATTTCATGTATTGTTGTGCGGACCTGCTGAAAGTCAGCTGGTCATTGGCGCTGAGCACATCCAATCCTTTCTGGTCGTGCAATACCTTCACCATGCCTGTTTTCACGGTTACCTGCGTTTCATCGAGCGTACTGTATGCCTTTACATCGAAAGAGGTGCCCAGCACCTGCACATTAATTTCCTGCGTGTGTACCTCAAACGGGTGATGTTCATCCGGCTGTATATCAAAGAATGCTTCTCCTTCGAGCTTCACGGTGCGTACCTCGCTGAATTGCCGGGGGTACTCTATTCGTGCGCCGGCGTTGAGCCATACACGTGAGCTGTCTGGCAGCAGCATTTCCCGCTGATCACCGGCCGCAACCTGCACTACTATCATTTGGTGACGGGATTGCCAGTTATTGAAAAACCACCAGCCTGCTGCCCCTATTACACCCAGCATTGCAGCTGCGATCTGCCAGCGGTAACGCATCCTTACCACGGGTACAGCCGGGGGTTCCAGCTGTGCATGGATATGCTGCAGCACATCAGTATGTACCTGTTGCCTATGGGCTTCATCCCGGAATACCTGCACAGGCTGCTTTTCCCGGGATTCATACCAGTTTTGCAACCATTCCATTTCTTGTGGAGTACAGGTTCCGGTTTCAAGCCGCTGGAGGATCTTCGCTATTTTATCTTGAGCATCCACGCTTTTAACCATTTGTATTATTAAAGACACTCCTGCGGAGTGATAGTACCAGGTTGTTTGAAAAAAAATTTATTTGTAGAACTGTAGCCTGTCTTTCAGTTTTTTGAGAGCGGTGCTCAGCTGGTTTTTTACCGTTTGTGGGGAGATGCCCAGTTGTGTAGCTGTTTCCTGCACCGATAACCCGTCGCGGCGACTTAGCAGGTACACTGTTTTCATTTTTTCGGGCATATCGGCAATCGTACCCGCGATGATCTCCTGTATTTCAGTAAAGGTAAGGTGTTCATCTGCCGAAGGCAAAAAGGGAAGCGGGAAATCAGCAAAAGTATCGAGATGTTTCCGGTAGGTACTATTATACCTGAGATGATTGAGCACACGGTATTTCAACGCCATAAAGAGATAAGCATCCAGCCGTTGCCGGATAACGATTTCCTTTCTTTTATGCCAAAGGGATACAAACACTTCCTGAAGACAATCTTTTGCGTCTGCTTCATTTTGCAGCCTGGCGTAAGCAGCTATATATAGTGGCTCCCAGTAACGGTGATACAACTCATCAAAGGCAGCTTTATCGTCCAGTAACTGCATTCGTTCCAGCAGCGCGGTATCCTGCAAGTCCATCAATCACCAAAAGGTTTAAGCGTAAATATATGTAAAAGCGTTTCAAAAAAGCAAGGCGCCCGTTGTAATAGTTGCCACATCATGCCGGAACCGATCATACCTGCAAATAGGTAGTTCAAAGGAATTACTTATATTTGGAAGATGCGACATTCACGGCCAGTGGCTTCAGGCATATAAGTTACCCAGACCGGCCCGGCTTCCCAGGATAACCTTTTCATCAGCCCAAAACGCTATGAGCCGGCGCCACAGGAAGTAGCAGCTGCCATACAATCGTTTCTCTAATTCATCTTTTTAATTGCAAACTTGTGAGCACCTGGGAGCGTAAAGCTTTAAATTTTATCAATCAAACCAGCAGATGGGATAAGGAAAAACATATTTCCTCTTTTCTTGCCTTCAGTATTTCCCTGGTAAAAAACCTGATGGGAGCAACTATTGCGCTGCAACTGGAATTTGAGGACGAAACCACCGCCAGGGTTAAATGCGCCTCCCCGCTTCATCTGAACGACATTGTGCTGAGCCCTGAGCCCATTCAAAAGCTGTTGTACGCGCATGGCTTTAAAACCATTTACTGGTGCGGGTTACCACCACCGGAAGAAAATGTGTTCAAAGAAATAATGCCGGCACTCGTATCGGCGTTGATCATGCCGGTGAATACCAGTCCTGATAACAGCCTTCTTATTTTAGGCTGGAGTGAACCACCTTCCTTTGATGCCGGTTTCATGGAGTGCATAGAAACGATCCGCTTACGGTTGAAAGAGATATTGGTGCATTCCCGGCAACAGATCTACTTTCAGCAGGTAGCCATCCGCTTTGCCGCAATACTGCACGCCATCCCTCATGCACTGGTGTTCATCAACAACGACGGGCTTTCCGGCTGGGTAAACCAGGAAGGCGCTGCCCTGCTGGGACTGTCGGGCCCCGGAGAACAGCTTCCCGCCGTGCTTTCAGACGCCATCATGCAGCTGCGGAATAAAGCAACCAATATAGTGGACATCAACAGAAAAGTGATGCAACTGTTTTCTTCTCCGGAAAATTCTATCCGTAACTGGAGCTGGGAGCTGGCACATAACACATTGCTGGTATCCTGTTTACCTGTTACCACCCAGCAGGTGAGCGGCAGGTTATGGATCTTTGAGAACGCCGGTCAGTAACGCTGGCGCCAGAGGAAGTAGAACGTGCTGCCTTCACCGGGGAGGGAATCTACCCATACTTTCCCCCCTTGTTCTTCCACCAGCAGTTTGAATATATTAAGACCAATGCCGGTACCTTCGCCACGGCCTTCGTTATCCAGCCGTTCAAAAAGTTTGAAGATGCGATCGGTATCGCGTTTGGCAACACCCGGTCCATTGTCTTTCACATAAAATTCATAGAACTCCCCTTTATCAGTTCCTCCGATGGTAATCACTCCTTCTTTCTTGTCGTTATACTTGATAGCATTGGAGATCAGGTTCTGAAATACCTGTTGCAGCTTTAGTTTGTTGGTATGTAACACCGGCAAAGTACCCACCGTATCAATGTGAATATTGGCGGGTGGAAACAACAGCTTTGATAGTTGTGTTACCAGTTCGTGAACATCCACTTCTTCAATGGTTTGTTCCAAATCACTCTGCCGGGTATATTCCAGCATAGATGTAATCATTTCCGTGAGGTGATTGGTGGCGCCCAGAACAATTTTCATATATTCTTTCAGATCCGGTGCATTTTGTATACGCTCATCTTCGTTGATCAGTGCCAGCAATCCGATGGCGCCGGACAACGGCGATTTCAGGTCATGGGCCACTACGTACATAAAACGCTCCAGTTGCTTGTTCACCTTCTCCTTCTCCGTCATCGCCTCCTTTAGCTCATACTGGTAGCGGTATAGCTTTTCAAACACACTTACCTTTGCCCGTGTCACATTTATATCCAATGGTTTTGACAGGTAATCAACCGCTCCTTCTTCAAAGCCCCGCATCACGTATTGTTCTTCCTTATTAATGGCTGTTACAAAGATGATGGAGATATTTTTTGTTTTTGGATTTGTTTGAAGAAGACGCGCTACCTCGTAGCCATCCATATCGGGCATTTGTACATCCAGCATGATGAGGCCGATATCATCCTGCCGGAGCACTGTTTTTAGTGCTTCATTTCCGGAACCGGCTTTTAAGATCACGCGGTTATCGCCTTCCAGCATATGTTCCAGGGATACCAGGTTCTCCGGTTTATCATCTACAAGCAGTATTGTAAAGGTTTTTGGGTTGCGCTGCTTCATTTCTCAATATTTGTTTTCGTGCTAATATTTCTTAAGTAATCGATCATCTCATCTACTGTCATTGTCCGGATACCCTGGCAAAGATCCAGGGCAGCCCGGGGCATTGTACTGAACGCTGCTGTAAGAGGATCCTGTACAATTGCCATTCCCCCGGACGCGGCTACACGGCAAATTCCTGTTGCACCATCTTTATTGGCGCCACTGAGTAATATCGCCAGCGTGTATTTGCCAAACGCTTCGGCGGCACTGCTAAAACTCAGGTCTATAGCCGGCCGGCTGAAATTTACAGGTTCCGAGTAGTCAAGCGAAATAGTACCGTCGGCTTCTATAAGCAAGTGGTAATTCTGAGGGGCAAGATAAATATGTCCGGGTAATAATAATTCTTTATCATCCGGTTCTGTAATTCTTTGTTCCCCGGATAGCAAGGCGCCCAGCTCACTCTTCACATTTTTCAACCGGTGAATAACAATAACCACCGGTATAGGAAACGGCGCGGGGAGTTCCTTCATCAATGCGGTTAGCACAGGCATACTACCGGCGGAACCGCCAATAACAAGGATCCTGTATGACTCGGGGGTTGTCAGCTGTTTATATTTTACGTCTGAAAATTTTATTAGCCTGGTTTACCGTCTCAAATTTCGCCTGTTCTTCATTATATAATAATGACTCTTTGATACCTAATGCCAGGTATCCCAGCGAAGTTAAGCTTTCATAAAACAATTTTACCACGCGGTTTTGCAGTGTTCTGTTAAAATAAATAAAAACATTCCTGCAACAGATGAGCTGAAATTCATTGAACACCTGGTCTGTTACCAGGTTATGTTGAAAGAAAATAATATTGCGTCGCAAAGAGGGATGAATAATTGCATTGCCATAATGCGCGGTATAGTAATTGGAAAAATCGCTGACCCCGCCGGATTGCATATAATTGGCAGTATACTCTTTCATATCCTTTAAGGCAATGATACCGCTTTCCGCCTGTTCCAGGTTGGCTTCATTGAGATCCGTGGCATAAATCCTGCAACGGTCCAGCAAGCCTGCTTCCTCCATCAGTATAGCCATAGAATATACTTCCTCCCCGGTAGAGCAGCCTGCGTGCCATATTTTAATAATCGGGTAAGATGCCAGCCGCGGTATTACCTGTTCTCTCAGCGCCCTGTAAAAAGATGGATCACGGAACATTTCAGTAACATTCACTGTGATATACCGCACCATTTTACGGAAAAAGGGTGCTTCATTCAATAACCGGTGTTTCAGTTCAAAAATACTTTCCACTCCCGCAAAACCTGTGAAGCGACTGAAGCGGCGCCTGAGCGAAGCGGCCGAGTAATCTGTAAAATCGTACCCGTAACGCTGCTGGATAATTTTCAGCAGCTCTGTAAAATCCGTATGGCTGATCTCCTCTACCATATACTTTTTATGACAACCAAACTCTTAGCAGGGAAAGCAATTTAAAATTATCCACCGGTTTGGCAATATAATCCGACGCCCCTGCTTCCATACACTTTTGCCGGTCGCCCGCCATTGCCTTTGCAGTAAGCGCGATCACCGGCAGTTGCTGGAACCGTGCATCCGCACGGATCTCTTTCATAGCTTCATAGCCATCCATTTCCGGCATCATAATATCCATCAGCACCAGGTCTACAGCGGGATGCCGATGCAACACATCCAGCGCTTCCCGGCCATCGGCAGCAGTAAGCACGGAAATACCCTGTTCTTCCATCAGTGCACTGATAGAAAAAACATTGCGCATATCATCATCTGCCAGCAGTACTGTTTTACCGGAAAGCTGGCCTTCCGCCCAGTTGCTACCTGTGTTTTCGCTCTCTGTTTTTCCTTGCAGCTTATAGAGGAACAGTTCCAGTTCATCCATCAGCCTGTCTGTAGCATGAGTGGAATTTCGTACAATAGCGGAGGCATATTTCTTCAGCAACTGTTCTTCGTTGCTGGTAATATCCTGGTCAAGGTAAACAATCAGTGGTGTATTACCGGCTTCAGGGATCTGCATCAGCGATTCCAGCTGTTGTATTCCGGCCTGGAGATCTTCTCCTATTTCAACAATCACGGCATCATACCTTGTGTTTTCCAGGAATACCTGTGCTTCCGGGATGCCTGGTGCAACATCATACCTGGTATCAAGTTTCCTTTCTGCACTCATTGTTTCGAGAGCGGTATTCCCACTAAGCGGACCTACCGATACCAGCAGTACTTTCTTAAGCCGTGCCTGCAGTTGTGCGCTGATGCCTCCAAACAGCGTTTCCAGGTCGTTCAGTTCCAGCGGCTTTCTCGTATAGCCATGTATGTTATCTTCCCTAATGGCTTGTATATCTGCTCCCGTTACCACATGAACAAGGATCTTACTCAGCTCTTCACTACTTTTCAATATCCTGAGAATACTGCTGCCATCAATTACCGGCAGGTTCATATCCAGGATAATAGCTACCGGGAGGAATTTGCGTGCGTAGGCAAGCCCATCCTGCCCGTTGTGCGCCACAATGGTTTTAAATCCCTTGTTACGTGCGAAGTCGCGCAGGATATCGGCAAAATAAATATCATCTTCAATGATCAGGATCGGCTTGTCCTGTTGGGTAAGGTTATCCCGGTCGTCATGAATAACAGCAGGCGGCTGCACCAGGAGAGGCGTATCCCCTACCAGCGGGGGTTGCGTCACCACCGTTGCATTGGAATCAACCGGTAATATAATCGTGAAAGTGCTGCCTGAAGCACTGCTGTTATCAAGCCGCAGCACCCCATGCAACAGTTGCATCAGCTCCCTGCTGATACTAAGGCCCAGTCCTGTTCCGCCGTACTTCCGGTTAGTGCCTCCATCTCCCTGGTGAAACGCATTAAAGATCAGCTCCTGCTTATCAACAGGTATACCCGGACCGGTATCCGATACACTGATCCCAAGCATACCAGGCGCGCTCATATACCAGGAAAGGTTAACAGCGCCGCCTTTCGGCGTGAATTTAAAAGCATTGGACAAAAGATTACGGATCACCTGCAGCAGGCGAAGCTTATCAGTATGGATTACAGCAGGAACATCCGGCGCCGTATTCTTAACAAAGAAAATATCTTTTTGCTGTGACAGTACGTCGAACATGTCCGAAAGGTCATCTGCAATACTTTGCAGCTGCACATCTTCAAACACCATCTCCACTTTACCCGCTTCTATTTTTGACAGGTCCAGTACATCGTTGATCAAGTGCAACAGGTCAGAGCCTGATTTATAAATGATACCTGCGTACTCCATTTGTTTTGCCGTGAGATTGTTGTCCTTATTCTCCTGCAACATCTTCGCCAGTATAAGTACACTGTTCAGCGGTGTCCTCAGTTCGTGCGACATATTGGCAAGAAACTCTGATTTATACCGGCTGCTGGCCTCCAGTTCGGTAGCCTTTAAGGAAAGCGCACCCCTGGTGGCTTCCAGGTCCTTATTCCTTTCTATTATTTCCGCATTTACCTGGCGCAGTTCTTCCTCCTGTACTTTAAGCTCTTCCTCGGATGCCTGCAATACTTCCGACTGCCGGCTCAGTTCCTCGTTGGACTGCCGCAATTCTTCCTGCTGGCTGACCAGGATCTCCTTTTGCTCCTGTACCTGCTGCAGCAGGTGCAGAACCTTTTCATGGGCATTAGCGGCATTAACGGCAACGGCTATATCTGTTGACAATACCTCCAGCAACTTCAATTGGGGGGAGCTTATCTCCCCGAAAGAGGCCAGTTCAATAACGCCCAGCAATTCATTCTCTGTCCATAATGGCATCAGTACCAGGGAACCGGGTTGGGCATGACCGCTCGCGGAGCTGAGTTGCCAGTATCCGGCCGGCACTTCCCGGATCACCAGGATATCTTTTCCCGATACGGCTGTTCCCATGAAACCTTCATTTAACGGCACCGCATGCGGCACCGAAGATGGCATACTAACGGAGGCGAACAAACGAAGGTCGCCATACGTTTCATCATAACAATAAAAGGCGCCGGCAATAAAGTTTGCAAAGCCGGTAAGGGTTTGCAGGCACTTGCGTACCAGTTCATCCCGGTTGTTCACTCCCTGCAAACTGTCATTCATATTATTTACGCCTGTGAGTATCCAGTTCTTTTCACTGGCGGCAGTATTGCTCTCCACTACTTCACCCAATTTGCGGTTCAGCGTCTGCTGTGTACGGAGGCGGCGTTTGAACTCCGTGTAAGTGATCCTCATCAGGATGGATGCCACCAAAAGGATAAATGCGTTATTGATCAGCAGTGCCCTCACTGCTTTTGTGAAGCTATTGCTCTTCACTTCTTCCCGGAGTGCCAGCAGCCGGCGCTCTTCCTCGTTCATTATACCGATCTTTGCGCGCACATTATCCATCAGCTGGGTTTCCCGCTGTGTAATATCCTCATTCTGCTCAAACCGCTGCTCCGCCAGAGTATGATCCAGCTGGTTCCAGTAGCTGAGTAAAGCATTGATGCTATTTTCCAGGGAATCCACATTTGTCACCTGTGCAGGATTGTCGGCCACCATTGTGCGCAGGTCGTTCACAGCAGGGGCAACTTTGGGCAGTGCCAGTTCATAAGGCTGCAGGAATTCTTTATTAAAAGTGCTGCGAAACCCCCTCCGGGAAGCTTCCATATCAAATAATAAGCGCTGCACCCTTTCCGAATTATTAAGCACACGATAGGTGTGCTGTACCCAGCCCGCCTCTTCTGTTTGTTCAGTAAACGTTCGCCATGTTAAAAAACCACCCAGCAGAACGAGCAGTACTACAACGGAAAAACCGAGGTACAGCCTGTTAACTAATGAAAGCTTCATAAAAGAGTAATTCCTCAATATTAACGCAAAAATACCTAAATGGGCTCATATTCATATCTTTGTACAAAAGCAAAAACCTGTTGAAACAGTAATGTAACCATTTGTTTT
>NZ_DATMTE010000201.1:0-3620 GCF_035564935.1 Chitinophaga sp.
GAGTACAAAGGTGCAGGTATCCTTAATATTCAGCAAAATATAAATCATGATAATCGCAACACTTCTGTTCTGATTTTGTTAAATTTATTTATAAGAATGCGTTACATGGGTAAAATCAAATTGTCAGCTATCAGCACATCAGCTCCAAAAAAGCTGGAAAAAGAAACCATTAAGGCGGTAACCCGGGAATTGCTGGAAGAACTGGATGAGCTCCAGAACCTGCTCTACGCCCAGCATAAGTACAGTGTATTGCTGGTGGTACAGGGAATGGATGCCAGCGGGAAAGATGGGGTTATCAAAAATGTTACGGGTACCTTAAATCCGCAGGGATGTGTTGTTCACTCTTTCAAAGCGCCCAGCCCGGAGGAATCAGAACATGATTTCCTGTGGAGGGTACATCAGCACGCGCCGGGTAAAGGCATGATCCAGGTATTTAACCGCTCGCACTACGAAGATATCCTTATACAACGTGTGCATAAGTGGATTGACGATAAGATGGCTTTTAAACGGATGGAAGCCATTAACGATTTTGAGAAACTGCTGACGGTTCATAATAATACGCATATCATAAAATGCTACCTGCATGTATCGCGTGAAGCACAGCAGCAGCGCCTGGTGGAACGGACAGAAGATCCACGTAAAATGTGGAAGTATAATGAAAATGACCTGACAGAAGCCAAGCTGTGGGATAAATATATGGATGCCTATGAAGATGCTATCAACCACTGTAACTATATACCATGGCTGGTTGTACCGGCAGATCAGAACTGGTATAAGGAGTACCTGATTGCGCTAACGTTGAGGGATACACTGAAATCGCTGAAGATGAAATATCCCCGCTTAAAGAAATAATAACCTAATAATTAACGTGTTCGGTTATTATACTTTAATTTTGTTCACTTATTTTAACCAATAAAACCTTGCATTATGTCGTTCATCAAAGAGTTTAAAGAGTTTGCCATGAAGGGCAATGTAATGGATCTTGCTGTGGGTGTGATTATAGGTGGTGCATTTGGAAAGATTGTTACATCCCTGGTAGATAATATCCTGATGCCAATCATCGGATTATTTACGCGGGGAAAGAATTTTAACGACGTCTTTTATGTATTGGACACAAGTAAGGGGGATGTGACTACCCTGGCAGATGCAAAAGCCAAGGGCGTGGCGGTATTTGCCTATGGCGCGTTTATACAGAGCGTGATCGATTTCCTGATCATTGCCTTTTGTATTTTCCTGCTGGTGAAATTTATGAACAGACTTACGAAGATGAAAGAAGAAGCCCCGGCTCCGGCTGAACTGTCTACACAGGAAAAACTGCTCATGGAAATCCGTGATGAACTGAAGAAATCCAGATAAAATTTTTTAGCAATATACCCACCATCCCATTTTTTCCTTCCCGGAAGAAGTGGGATAGTTATTACGTATACTCACTTAAACACAATTTGATGAAAAAAATTACTTTATCCATTGCCTGCTGTATGCTACTGTTTACAGCCGTGCACGCGCAAAATGACTGGATGAAGACGTCGAGAGAAGAAGCTGCAGGCAAGATCAAGAAAGATCCTAACGACACGATTCCCAAAATATGGAGAAAGGGGATGAATATTAATGTAAACATCAACCAGGGATCATTAAGTAACTGGGCTGCGGGAGGCGACAATTTTGCATTCTCTATCGGATCCAATTTATTTGCATGGGCCTTTTACAAAAAAGGAAAGCATTCCTGGGACAACGTTGCAGACCTGGCATATGGCTATATTAATACCACCAGTTTGGGAGGCCGGAAGAATGATGACCGTATAGACCTCACTTCCAAGTATGGCTATGAAATTGGTAAGAACTGGTATTTAAGCGGTTTGGTGAACCTGCGTACGCAATTTGCCAATGGTTACCTGTACCCGTCAGATACCACGCCGCAGTTGTCGTCCAAGTTCTTCTCCCCTGCGTATGTGCTGGTATCACCAGGCTTTGATTATAAGCCCGATCCGTCATTTTCTTTATTCATGTCGCCCGCTACTTCCCGTTTTGTGTTTGTAATGGATGATGTACTGTCCAAACAGGGCGCTTACGGTGTAGATACAGGTTCGCATTTTAAATATGAGATAGGCGCCTACCTGTCTGCCAACTATATAAAAACCTTCGCCAAAAATATGACCTATAAGGGCCGGCTGGATTTATTTTCAGATTACCGGCATAACCCGGGAAATATAGATGTATTTTTCACCAACGCATTGGAACTGAAGGTAAATAAGTGGATTTCAGCCCTGCTTACCGTAGATATGATATATGATGATGATGTAAAAGTATTTGAGAATAAAGAAACTGGTGTGATGGGGCCCCGTCTACAGATAAAACAGGTAATAGGGATTGGCTTTGCTGCCAAGTTCTGATTCGGAGGAATTTTGTTATTTTTGATATCGCGCAGCGGCATAGGAAAAAGCATCTGGTGATCCTGTGCAATTGTGCGATATTTTTTTTAAAAACATTAAACGCATTACGTGAGCGAGCAGGCACCTGTCTATAAGATCAAATTACCGCAATTTGAGGGTCCTTTCGACCTGTTGCTGTTCTTCATTGAACGTGATGAGCTGGATATCTACAATATCCCTATCAACACCCTCACGCAGGATTTCCTGGATTATATTCATCATATTGAATCGCTGAATATTGAGTTGGCCAGTGAATTTATTCTCTTTGTATCCACTCTCATGCGTATTAAGGCGAAAATGCTGTTGCCGCGTAAGGAACTGGATGAGCAGGGAAATGAAATAGATCCCCGGATGGAGCTGATAGACAAGATCCTGGAGTATAAGCGCTACAAACTGGCAGCTGCAGAACTGGCCGAAATGGAGGCCGACCGTATGTTATCTGTAAAGCGGGGAAATATTGCGAAAGAACTGGCGGAGATCGGGGAAGTGACCAGTGAAGGTACGGAAGTGCAAACCCTCACCCTCTTCAAGCTGACAAAAACCTTTGAAAAGGTGATACAGCGTATGAAGGAGCGGGATAATAAGCCCCAGCACGTTGTATATAAATACGATTATACCATGGAGGGCTCCAGGATGTATATGGAGGAGCTGGCGAGGGCTGAGCGTACTTTATCTTTTGAAAAAATATTCGATCACTGTAAAGACCGGGTGCATGCTATTTTCCTGTTCCTCAGTATGCTGGAACTGGTACAAATGAAGCATATGGGTATTATGGTGGGAGAAGGCAGAAATAATTTTATCATTGAATACATTGATCCTTCCGACAGGGAGGAAGAACCTGCAGGAACTTTAATAGATGGCTGAGAAACGTGAAAATATCGGGATTGTGTCTTTACCGGAATACTCGCATGTAGACCCGGGATTTGTGGTATCCGGCCTTTGTGAGTTAGGCGACAGCTTTTTTGACCAGATCGGCGTGCCCCACCGGCACGACTTCTATACCATTTACTGGATCAAGAAAGGCAAGCTGCTGCATACCATTGATGCGGTTACGCACGAGGTAAAAAAGAATACACTTTTCTTTGTAGCCCCCGGCCAGGTGCATAACCTGCAGGCCACTGATAAAATAGACGGCTACATGATCGCATTCCGGGATGCATTTATGTGTTTAAAAGATCAGACACAGGTATC
>NZ_DATMTE010000202.1:0-7551 GCF_035564935.1 Chitinophaga sp.
TTATGAAACAGGAAAAATCAGGCCGCCGGAATTGATTAACGGGTAAAAAATAATAAATATAAAAAGATGAAAGAGCAACTCACAAACACAGCGCTCCTGGTGATGGATATGCAGGAGCAAATGCTGAAAGGATTGCCGGAGGCAGGTCCTTTAATAGAAAAAACAGCCAAAGCGATCAGTGATGCACGGAACAACGGAATGCCGGTGATTTATGTGGTGGTAGGCTTTCGTAAAGGTGCACCGGAAATCAGCTTTCGTAATAAAACCTTTAGTGCGAGGGCGGCCACCCTGAAGCAGGTGGATATGCAGCAGTGGATGAAAATAGAGCCCCTCCTGGCCCCCGCGGAAAATGAGGCGGTGGTGGTGAAACGCCGGTACAGTGCGTTCACAGGCAGCGATCTGGAGGTATTGCTGCGGGGTATGAACATTCATCACCTGGTTTTGGCGGGTGTGATCACCAGCAGTGTGGTCCTCTCCACCCTCCGTGAAGCGGCAGACAAGGATTTTCAGCTTACTGTACTTTCAGATGCCTGCCTTGACCGTGATCCGCAGGTGCATACTTTCCTGGTGGAGAAGATTTTCCCCCAGCAGGCGGAGGTAACAACCGTGGAAGGATGGATCAACAGGAAGTAGATACATGTCCACGCGGCAAAAGAGCCGGGATAGCAACGCCTGGTTCTTTTGCCATCGGATTGGCCGAATGTTTAAAAAAAAAGGGACTATTTTGCAGGTTGATTCAGGATAAATAGTATTAATATGTCTACAGGTGAAAATGTAAGTGCCGGCTTAAACGGAGATCCATATGAAAATTTTCGTTCATTGTTACAACAATCCGTGGTATTCCCCACTGAATATACCTTTAAGTTCATTATCAAAGCAGATAAGGACAAGATAGCAGATCTGAAGTCGATGTTTGCCCATGCGAAGGCCAGTATCAGCGAAAACAGC
Source organism: Chitinophaga sp. (assembly GCF_035564935.1). Lineage (GTDB taxonomy): Bacteria > Bacteroidota > Bacteroidia > Chitinophagales > Chitinophagaceae > Chitinophaga. Next base: position 949 of record NZ_DATMTE010000202.1, read on the forward strand.
TCCTCCGGCGGAAAATATAAATCATTTACCGTACAGGTGTTTGTTCAGGATGAGGAAGAGGTGATTGCCTACTACAAGGAAGTGTCAAAGATCGATTCGGTGATCATGCTGTAAACCCGGTTACCGGTAGAAGCGTTTATGAACGAATTGTTATAATATTGACATTTTTCGATGTATTGTATCGCGATTAAATCTTATTAAGTAATTTCGGCCAGTTACATATAAACTATATTCAAATTTATGAAGCAATCAGTACCTGCTTTTGCCCTGCTGCTCACGCTTGCAGCATGTGGTGGAGCTTCGACCGACCAGGCGAAGACCGAAGAAAAGAAAGAAGCCGCTGTAGCCACAGGCGTAGCTTATGTAATTGACACTACCACCACCGCTGTTCAATGGCGTGCTACCCACAAAGGTGGATTTGCTCCACGCTTTGGTAGTATCAAAGTAACCGATGGCAGCCTGAACGTTGAAAACGGCGCCGTTACCGGTGGTAGCTTTAACGTAAACCTGGGCAGCCTGGCAGTAGATCCGGCTTCTGTTACTGAGCCTGATAAAAAGCCGGCCGACCTGGAAGGACACCTGAAAAGTCCCGATTTCTTTGATGTGGCTAAGCATCCGCAAGCCAAATTTGTTATTACATCTGTGGCGCCTTTCGACAGCACCAAGGCGAAAAGCCTGCTGGCTGGCGCTACCAACCTGATCAGTGGTAACCTGACACTGAAAGACAGCACCCTGAACATCACTTTCCCTGCACAAATCACTGTTAGCGAAAACGACGTTACTGCAAATGCAAAATTTGTGATCGACAGATCTTCATGGGGTATCAACTACAAAACTGAAGGTAGCCCTGAAAACTGGATGATCAGCAAAGATGTTGAAATTGGCTTCAGTCTGAAAGCAGCAAAGAAATAAGTTGCTGACTGTAAGATGAACAAAAAAAGCAGCCGGGTATCATTACCCGGCTGCTTTTTCGCTTATGGTCGGACAACAAGTTTAAATCCGGTTACCGGGAATGAAGAAACGCCAGTGTTTCTTCTGCTTTGTAAAGTTCCCGGGCCGTGTAATGAAGACTGAGCTGATGCGCTGCATTCATCTTTTCCAGTTGCAGCAATTCTTTTACGGGTATTACCATACTTAAATCGGTCCCGGTGGCATTGGCAAACGACCATTTTTTCAGGGTATTGCCCTTCTCATCTTTCAGGATGATATTCCGGTTGGTGCCTGCCCCCTCTAAAGCACAGTGTTTATAAATGATATGCAGCTGATCACCTGCGCTTGCCTGGCCCAGTTGCAATACCCTTAAATTCAAAGGCTGGTTCACCGATTGTTTCAGGATAAGCTTGTTGTTAAGATAGATCTCATAACTGTCGAGCCCTACTTTGGGCGTGAAGCTGAATGCGGTGAAGCATAGCGCTACCAGCATACACATGGTAATAAATGCGCGGTTGAATGTTGTACGTTTCATAATAAGTAATTTTAAGTGAAGAATGTTTGTCGGATCCCTGGTAACAATATTAGAAGAAAAGAAAACGACGCAGAAAATTAGTAGAGCAGCAAACAAAATAATCGATGAATGAATAGGAGAGCGGTATCATCCTTTTTTATTGTTATCTTCCTCTACTATTTCTGCTGTTGGTAGATATTATTTTGCGGGGTAAGCGCTTTTATTTTCTTTTATGATGAATGATATGAAAATGGAGTTCCTGGATAAACCGCTTCAGCTGCCGTTTTCAAAACGCAGTGTTTCCTTAAGGCATGCCCTGGTGCATGGCGCTTATTGGGTGCTGATCACCGGGTTCTTTATATATGAGAAAAGGTATCTTATATATAAAGCTAATATGCCTTATTTTGTAGCCTGTGTTACTGTCAGGATTGCATTGCTTATAGTGATCGCTTACCTGAACCTTCACTACTTTTTGCCCCGGTACCTGTTGAAGAAACGTTACCTCGCTTATTTTACCGCTGTTGTTATTTCCGTGCTGGGATACCTGGCTGCGCAAAGCCTGTTCGATTATTACCTGTATGGTTATGTGGTGGGACCCATGCGTAACAGTGACCTGGTAGAATCATTATCGTACAACTTCTTCAGCACCTTATGGTATATCGGTTTGATGCTGGCCCTCAAATTGAGTATGGACTGGTATGGGCAGCAGCTTATGATCCAGAAGATCACAGTAGAAAAACTGAATGCCGAAGTTAATTTTCTCCGGGCGCAGGTAAACCCTCATTTCCTGTTCAATGCGTTGAACAACCTGTATGCGCTAACGCTTAAGCAATCGGCGCTTGCGCCGGATGTAGTGCTGAAACTGTCTGATATGATGGAGTACATGTTGTACGACAGTACGGATGCAAAGGTTTTGCTGGAGAAAGAAATCACTTACCTGAATAATTACATTGAACTGGAGCGGCTTAGGTTTAGTGCGGCATCTGCCATTGTTTTAAATATAGATGCGGAATTAAACGGCCAGGAAATTGCGCCCCTGTTATTATTGCCTTTACTGGAGAACGCCTTCAAACACGGACTTAGTAAACAAGTGGAGAACAGTTGGATGAACGTGCATATTGCACTGGATAAAATGATACTGTCGGTTATGATAGAAAACTCCAAACCAGCTGTCACAGCCCGTAAAAGTAAAGGGGGAATAGGGCTTGATAATTTACGGAAAAGACTGGAACTGCTTTATCCGTCCAGGTACCGGCTTGAATTTGAAGACAGGAAAAGCTCCTTCCTCGCCAAACTGGTAATTGAACTGTAAACCGTGTGCCATGTTGAAATTTGTTATTGTAGATGATGAACCGCTTGCGCTTGAAGTATTGGAAGGCCACCTGAAAAGAATGGATGACGTGGATTCCGTTGTGCCGTTTGGAAATGCAGGAGCTGCTTTACGTTACCTGGAAAAGCATTCCGCCGATGTATTGCTGCTGGACATTGAAATGCCGGAAATGACAGGCATTCAATTCCTGAAAGCATTGTCCAACCCTCCACTGACTGTTTTTACCACCGCCTACCGTAACTATGCTTTTGAAGGCTATGAACTGGGAGTGATAGATTTCCTGTTGAAACCTGTTTCCTTCAACCGTTTCAGCCAGGCAATTATGAAGATCAGGGAGTTCCTGGCATTGAAAGCACAGCATACAAATATTGAGGATGTTCCCGGGGAAGGTCACCCTGATTTCATTTTTGTTAAAAGCGGGGTACAGCGTATTAAACTGGAGTTTAATGAGGTTACGCATATACAGGGGCTGAAAGATTATGCGATCATTTATACGCAGGGAGGAAAAGTATTGCTGAAAGGATCTGTTAAGGCGATGCTGAACATCTTCCCGCAAAGCCGTTTTGTGCGGGTACATAAATCTTTCATTGTATCTGTTCAGAAAATAGTGCGTCTTGAAAGGAACCGTATTGTGTTGAATGGCCAGCAGATCCCTATCGGGAGAAATTTTAAGGATCACCTGGAGAAGATCCTGAACAGCAGGTAAGGTTGTGAGTTGTATTTAGTAATTTAGGAGATAACCTGCCAATATGGAACAAACAAAACAATCAGTGATCACGCTTGGTCCCGGCCAGGGACAGCACCTTTCAATGGCTGGTGGCAACTACCGGATACTCATAACGGGGAAACAAACCGGTGGCGATTTCGCCACCATCGAGATGCTGGTGCCACCCGGAGGTGGCCCCGGACCTCATGCACATCCTGATTTTCATGAATCTTTTTATGTGGCCGAAGGAGAAGTAGAGGTACAATCAGAAGAAGGAACCTATACAGCAACGCAGGGCGCCTATATTGTAATACCCAAAGGCGGAATGGTACATAGTTTCAAGAACAGGTCCGCCAAGCTGGCAAAGCTGCTTTGTACGGTGGCGCCATCGGGCCTGGAGGAGATGTTCCTGGAACTGGGCGTACCGGTGGCCCCGGGTGAATTTTTGCCACCGCCTGAAATAGATGATGCCGGTAGGAAGAAGATGCAGGAAGTGGCGGAAAAGTACGGGCAGCGGCTGTATCCGCCTGATTATTTTACGCGCCCGGATTAAACAATGCCGGCCACTAAAAATTCTTCCCCGCTTGCAGGGCTGAACCCATCTGTTCTCCCGGTAAAGTAGCGGCCCGCGATATTGCGGGAGGATACAATTTCCGCTTCTTTAAAGCCTGCTTCTTGTGCCAGCGCCAGCATTTCTTCCGGGGAAAAAAAGCTGATGAAGGGCGTGCTGGCTGCACGTGCGCCTTTTTCCGATATCTGTTGCAGCGGTTTGTCTTCTTCTTCCATAAGATCCGCCGGCAAATAAAACGTCATAGCCAGTTTTGAGCCGGGGGCAAGCGTGGCAATTTGCCGCAGGGTGTCAAGAACCGCTTCCCTTGTAAGGTACAGTGTAACGCCTGTACAGGCTACCACGGCGGGCTTGCTGGTATCAAAACCCGCATTGATCAATTGTTCCCACCAGGAAGAAACTTCAAAGTTGACTGAAACAAAATGCAGCCATTCCGGAAGGCCGAAGCCGAGATCCTTTAACCGCTGTTGCTTCCACATTTGCGTACCGGGTTGGTCAATTTCAAATACCTGCAGTTGAGATGCAATTCCCGGTTGCCGCTGGGCAAAGGTATCCAGCCCCGCCCCCAGGATCACATATTGCCGGATACCCAGTTTATATTGTTCCTGTACCATATCTTCAATAAAACGGGCGCGTGCCACCATAGAAGCGCGAAGGCGTTTTGTAAAGTCCGGGTGCATATCGGGGCGTTGCTGCCAGTCTTCATCCGGCGCCACCAGCTTCAAACCTATCTCATCTTCAATAATATGCGGCGCTGCATCCAGCTGAACATGTAAAGCTCTCCACAACGCTGTACGTACGGCGGTATTGTCCGGTGCTGCCTTTTTATCCTGTGTCATGTGTTATGGTTTAATGATCATTATGCTGTAAGAAGCCTTACTTTTTTGCATGCAAGCCAATGGTGTTGCCTTCTGTATCTTCTATCAGCGCTATAAATCCAAAGTCGCCGATATGCAGCTTAGGGCGGAGTATTTTGCCCCCGGCGGCTTCTACACGGCTTAATTCCGCATTAATTTCTTCCGAAGCAAAGTATACGAGTGTGCCTCCGTTGCCGGGCTTTACCTGTTGCATGTTCACCAGTGCGCCGCCGGCGCCCGTCCCGTTTTCATTGGCAGGAAAAGCAGCATACTGCATTTCAGGATGGCTGTCGCTGTTTACATGCAGGTCAGTAAGTTCGCATTGAAATACGGCAGTATAAAATTTTTTTGCCCTGTTAAAGTCTGACGTATAGATCTCAAACCAGTTAATCGCATTTTTCATCTTCATACAATTTTAAAATCAGTAATACGGCAAAATTAGCCGTCACTGCCCGGGCGAAATTGTAAAAAACCGACAGGCGCTTTATAAATCCCATTCAGGGAAGCCGGGCATCCTTTCAATGGCTTTGCGTTGATAAATACGGGGACTTACACCCGAAAATAATTTAAAATCGCGGATAAAGTGGGATTGGTCGAAGTAACCCAGCGAATAGGCGATGTCTGTAAGCGAGCGGAATTTGCCTTGCCGTAAAAGCGATAACGATGCCTGGAAACGGCAGATACGGGCGTACAGGATAGGGGTAATACCAATATGAGCCAGGAACAGGCGTTCCAGCGAGCGCTCCGATAAATTCAGCTGGTGTAAAACATCGGGTAGTCTTTTGCCTTGCTGCAAGGCTGCCGTGGCATATTGCAGTTGGGGATTATTATTGTTGTTGTTGTATTGCTGTGTTTGAGTGATCAGGAATTGAGAAAGACAGGTAACCTGTTGTTGTACAGAAGTGCAATGGAGCAGTTGTTCGCAGAGCGATGCTTTTGTAAGATGACTGATGCAGGTATGCTGATCGGTGAGTTCATGGGCATTTAATCCAAACACCTGTTTAAGCGCCGTTGGCTCAAAGTTGACGCCAACGGTACGAAAGTTACCACCGCCCTGCAGTTGGCCGTACTTCCTCGCCTGCCCGAATACAAATAACTGTGGCAGCCGTTCTCCTTCAAAACCTGTAAAGAGGGCAGGGTTTTCCTGGAAAATAAGTCCGGGTGAACCGTTACTCATTACTGTAAAGGACTTTTGCGATACATTGGCGGTTGGGTTTTCCAATACCCAGAAGTTGCGTACGTAATTTTTGAGTGCCGGTGGAGGTGGTATTATCTGGTAACTCATTCGCTATCTGTTACAGCAAAGGTAGCAGTAAATGCCTTAATCATCTAACCCTTTTCCATCAAGGATTTGTTGAAGATATTTTTCAACCCTCGACTCCCGTGTTTTGGATTGTTTGGGGCTGGAAAAATGAAGAAGATAGGCTCTTTGCCTTCCCGGTGTTAATGCTTCAAAAGCTTTTCTCAGGGCGGGCATCTTATCTAATTTCTTCTGAAATTCTTCAGCAACGGCAAATTGCGATGGTTTTTTAAGTTTCACTTTCAACCCGGCTTTTTCCACTTCTATGGCTTCATAGATGTAAGCCTTTAATACGGGCGCCAGCTTTGTGATCTCTTTTGCATTGGTGAACCGGATCTGCCGTGCCGATTGTACGTTTTCGGTTTGCTGTATAAGGAGGCCGTCAGCATTATGTAACA
>NZ_DATMTE010000203.1:0-1913 GCF_035564935.1 Chitinophaga sp.
AGGACGCTTCAGGATTAAAAATGATTTGGGGAGATTTAAACGGATACTTTCGCCTAAATCTCCCCAAATCACATTATAAAATCCTAAAAAATCAAATCAGTGTAATCAGTTTAATCCTGAGTCAGACAAAATTCAGAACAGGAAAGCGGCTATTGCGGCCGATAATGTTTTGCCAATTTCAGGAGGTACTTCCCTGCTCATCCACACCCGGGGTTTTTCACCGGGGATCACTGCCGCCACAGGTTGCCCGCGGTATTGAAATTCATAGCATACGTTTTCATACGAATTAACCTTACCATACCGGTTATTGGCGGTAATGCGTATATCGGTGTCCGTAGACCGGAGCACGCCTGCCGGTTTGTTTTCATTCAGCTCCAGGTAATGAGGGTTCTTAACAATCATTTCCCAGCGTTTTAAAGGCTCATTCCTGGTGCCGTTGATCAGTGCATAGCGAAGCTCCGTACCTGCCGGTAACCCGCTTAAATAAGATGGCAAATCACGGTTCGAGAACACTATAGCGGTAGTGTTCATGGTTTGTATCAACAGGTGTTCCTCATTGCCGTTCAGATAAAAATTAAAGGCATTTTTAGGGTCTTTGATGAAGGTTGCTTCCGCTACCCCGTTTTTGCGGGAAGTAGTGGAATAAAGGCCAAAAGAAATGGTTTTAGCGGTAAGCCAGCCGTCTTTCACCTTCACAGGCCATTCCTGATCGTTGGTGTATAAAGACGATTTGGTAATGGTGGGTTTGGTGGTGGTGCAGCTCCAGAGTAACAGGGGGAGCAAAGCGGTAAACAGATATTTCATGAAGCGGGTGGTTTGACTATTGAAACGCCGGGACATCAGTTGGTGTCCCGGCGTTAATGGTTATCTGGATGCTGTTAGCTTGGTCCACATTTCGGGGATGCGTTTAACCCAGGCAAGTTCTTTCTTTTTAACCCTGGCATCTTCTGCAGGGGTGCCAAAGTACACCTTGCCTCCTTCCAGAGAGGAAGGCACACCGCTTTGTGCGAGTACAACGGCGCCTTTACCGATGGTAAGATCTTTATTCACACCTACCTGTCCCCAAAGGATCACATTGTCTTCGATCTTAGCTTTACCGGCAATGCCTACCTGTGCAGCAATAAGGCAATTCCTGCCTATCACGGTACCATGACCTACATGGATCATGTTATCCAGCTTAGTGCCCTGGCCAATGATGGTATCGCCACTTACGCCTTTGTCGATAGTACAGCCGGCGCCCAGTTCCACATCGCTTTCAATGATCACTCTTCCGCAACTCTCCAGCTTGTCGTAAATCACTTCCCGCTCAGCTCTTTTCTTAAAGTAAAAAGCGTCCGCACCAAGCACAGTGCCTGCATGAATAATTACATTGTCGCCAATTTCACAGTAGTCGTAAATGGTAACGTTGGGATGAATGAGACAGTTCCGGCCGATACGCACATGATTGCCAATGAATACGTTGGGTTGAACAATGGTACCCTCCCCTATCACGGCGCTGTCGCTGATGGCTTTGGTTGCTGCTTCAAAAGGTCTGAATCTTTTAACCAGTTTTACATATGCACTGAAGGGGTCGTCCAGTACCAGAATTGCCTTGCCTTCAGGACAGTCTACCTTTTTGTTAATGATAATAATGGTTGCTGCTGATTGCAGACTGGCGTTATAGTATTTCTCAAAGTCAACAAACGAAATATCTCCGGGTGTAACCTTATGTATTTCATTGATGCCTGTGGCCATCAGTTGGCTGTTGCCAACCAGCTCTGCGCCTATATATGCTGCTATTTCCGTTACTGCAACAGGTGCTTCGAACTTCATATACTCTGAATTATTGAATGATGTTTAAGAAGCAACAAAGGTAGTAAATCGGTGATTGCAACAATCAAAATATGAAGGCATGATAACTGAGACCGGAAAGT
>NZ_DATMTE010000204.1:0-7221 GCF_035564935.1 Chitinophaga sp.
CACTGCCAGTACAAAAATCATTCTCGGCCTCTTCTCCGTAAATACCATCCGGGAAGAAAAACTAACAGAAAACGACCTCCGGAGCATGCTCACCACCGCATACAAACAGGGACTGATAGATAAAGGAGAATTTACCCTCCACAAGAACCTGTTTTCTGCGTACGACCTTACCGCAGAAAATATTATGACGCCTTCAGGCATGATCACCTTTGTAAAAAACGAAATGAACAGGACCGAAATAACGGAAACGATTAAACGAAGTATTCACCGCACCTTCCCGGTGATCAATGATAAAAAGGAAATGCTCGGTGCTCTGGGGGCAAAAGAATTTATGCTGTACCCTGATAAACCCCTGGAAGCCCTCCTCGGCCCTGTTTCTTTCCTGTCGCTGAACCAGGCTGTGTACGATGTTTTCCAGCAGCTGCGCCGTGAAAATACCAATATGGGCGTGGTGATCAATGAATACGGCGCCTGTGAAGGAATGATCTCCTATCACGACATTGTATCCGGTCTTCTTGGTGGCAGCCTCCCGGGATTCAACGCCACAGAGCGCTACCTGGTGCAGCAGCCCGACAAAAGCTGGCTTACTTACGGCTACACGCGACTGAACTACATCCGTGAAACACTGAACTTTGAATGGCTCCGTGAATATGAAAGAGAAGATATCACCATCGCCGGGCTGCTGATAGATAAACTGAAACACATTCCTGTACCCGGCGAAAAAGTAACGCTCCACCAGGTAATATTTGAAATAAAAACAATGGACCACCACCGCATCGACGAGGTGGTTATCCGTACGCAAACGCTTGCGCAATAATACTTTTGCTATAGTTTATCTTCCATAACCTTTTTATCTTGACACAAACAATCTGACGGCCATGGTAAGAAAAACTCTCGTGTTGGGATGGCTCGCCCTGCAGGGCCTTATTTCCTCCGCTCAAACAAAAAAACCGAATATTATTTTTATTTATGCAGATGACCTGGGGTATGCAGAAACAGGCCCTTACGGTCAGCAAAAAATAAAAACACCTCATCTCAACCGTCTCTCTGCAGAAGGTATTCACTTTAACCAGTTTTATACCAGCACACCGGTGTGTGCACCTGCACGCTGTATGATGCTCACCGGCCGTCATGGAGGACACTCCTATATCCGCGGCAATTATGAAATGGGCGGCTTCGCCGATTCGCTGGAAGGCGGTCAGATGCCCTTACCGGAAGGTACGGTAACCATTGGCACCATGTTGCAGAAAGCCGGTTACACTACCGGCGCTATCGGTAAATGGGGATTGGGCATGCCATATAACACCGGCGATCCCAACCGGCAGGGGTTTGATTATTTCTACGGATACCTTGACCAGAAGCAATCACACAGCTTCTATCCTACCCACCTGTGGGAAAACGGGAAGGCCGACAGCCTCCGGAATACCTTTATCAATGTGCACAAGCCCCTCTCACCAGCCACCGCCACGGATGCGGATTTCGATTATTACAAAGGAAAAGATTATGCGATAGATGAAATGACGCAGAAAGCCACACAGTTCATCAGGAAGCATCAGCAACGTCCTTTCTTTCTTTATCTCCCTTATACTATACCGCACGTTTCCCTGCAGGTGCCCGACAGCGCGCTCCGGCAATACATCGGCCAGTTCAATGAAAAGCCCTACTACGGCCAGCAGGGCTATAGCCCGCAGAAATACCCGCTCTCGGCCTATGCAGCCATGATCACTTACCTGGATTCACAGGTGGGCATCATCATGGACCTGGTGGCCAGTCTCGGGCTGGACAATAATACCATTATCATGTTTTCGAGCGACAATGGCACTACTTTCAACGGTGGTGTTGATGCTGTCTTCTTTAACAGCACCGGGGGCCTGAAAGGGCTTAAAATGGACCTTTATGAAGGCGGTATCCGCGAACCGTTTATTGTGCGCTGGCCCGGGAAAATACCCGCAGGAACATCGTCGGAGCTGCCATGCGTACAGTACGACCTGATGGCCACTATCGCCGCAATGGCAGGCATTCCCGCCCCGCCAGGCGACGGTATTTCACTGTTACCGGAAATGACCGGCAAACATGCGCAGCTAACCGGAAGAAAATATCTCTACTTTGAATATCCCGAAAAAGGCGGCGCCGTTGCCATCCGCATGGGAAAATGGAAAGCCATAAAAAACGGCCTGAAGAAAAATCCGGCGGCTCCCTGGGAGCTATATGACCTCAGCACGGATAAAGGAGAAGAACATGATGTGGCTGCCGCACACCCGGAACTGTTGCCTGAGTTCAGCAACATCGTGAAAAAAGAACACCGGAACGCACATATCAATGAATGGGAGTTCATCAACCCGAAAATCAGTAAAACAAAATAAAAACAATGCAGGAATTTCCGGTATTGAAAATTCCTGCACTGCTTTATCTGTAACCACAAAAATATCCGGGCCTATTCCGCCCGCAGGCTCTTCACCGGGTTGGCTAATGCAGCCTTCAGCGCCTGGTAACTCACCGTAGCCAGTGCAATGGCTATAGCCAGCAAACCCGCAAAAATAAAGATCCAGCCACTGATAGCAATCCTGTATTCATATGCCTGCAACCAGCGTTGCATCATCCACCAGGCCACCGGGAATGCCAGCAAACAGGAAATACCCACCAACTTCATATACTCTTGTGATAATAAACCGGTAAGCCCGGCAACAGAAGCACCCATCACTTTGCGGATACCGATTTCCCTGGTTCTGCGCTCGGCGGTGTAGGCGGCCAGCCCGAATAATCCCAGGCATGAAATAAAGATGGCAAGTCCGGCAAAAAAAGCGACGAGCTTACCGGTAAGCATCTCTTCCCTGAACAGGGCGGCAAACTCAGTATCTGTGAAAGTGTATTCAAAAGGATAGCCGGGATTGTAACGTGCAAATATTTTCTCCGTAGCAGCGAGCGCCGTGTTAATATTCGCTTCGGGCTTAAAGCGGATGCTTATATACTCCGTATAATCCGTATTGCTGAAAAGCAGGAACGGGGCGCTGGCGGTATACATATTATTATACAGGAAATCGCCTATGATACCCACAATATGATATGCGCGGTTATTGTTATAAATAATACCGCCTACCCTGCCTTCTGCTCCCATACTTACCGCCATCGAACGATTGATGATCACGTTGTTACTGTCTGTACGCGCATCGGTATTAAAATCCCGGCCGGCCAGCAGCTGCATATTCATGGTATTGATATATTGCGGGCTTACACCGTCGTAGGTAATAAGCACATTCTTTGCAGGCTCTTTTCCCTTCCATGTATAGTTGTCGGCGTTATACCAGATCTTCAGCATGGGCGACTGGCTTAAAGCGGCATTGGTTACCATGCCGGTTTCCTTCAGGTCATGCAGTATCGCTTCAAAATGGTCCCTGACATGGCCCTGCATATTAACAGACAACAGCCGGTTTTTATCAAATCCCAGGTTACGGGACTTAACATGGCTAATCTGCTGGTATACGATGATAGTACAAATGATAAGTATAATGGAAACAGAGAACTGCGTAACAACAAGGCCCCGCCGGATAAAACCTGCCAGCACATTACCGCTGCCTTTCATTTTTTTCAATACGCCCACCGGGTTAAACGAGGAAAGGTAAAAAGCCGGGTAACTGCCTGCCACGGCGCCTGTAAGCAACCCTATCAGCAACAGCGCACCGGTATGCGACGGCTTCCACAACGAAAGCGACAGCTGTTTACCGATAATGGCGTTAAATACCGGCAGCACCAGTAGCAGGATCAGGACAGCAAGTATGACGGCAATAAAAGCCATCGTAACCGACTCTGTCATGAATTGCAGCAGCAGCCTGTCGCGGCCCGCGCCCATTACCTTACGCACGCCCACTTCACGGGCGCGCTTTTCAGAGTTAGCTGTAGCAAGGTTCATAAAATTAATACAGGCAATCAGCAGGATGATGCCGGCAATGATACTAAAGAGACGAACGTATTGGATACGGCCACCGGTAACCTTGCCATCAGTATACTGATCATACAGGTTCCAGTCGTCCATAGCCTGTAAAAAACATACGGTATTGGTACTTGCTTTTGTACTGAGATATGTTTTCAACTGACGGTTCACGGCTGCTACATCTGCATGAGGCGACAACTGCACATAGGTGCGGACGCCGTTGGCGTCCCATCTTTTTATCCAGTCGTGGCTGGCCTCTATTACTTCAAAAGGCGCCAGCCACTGGAAATTAAAAGTGCCATTCTCCGGGAGCGCTTTGAACACACCGGTAATCATATAGTCGTTGCCGTTATTCATGGTAAGTGTTTTACCCACGGCATCTGTGGTGCCAAAGAAAGCGGTGGCCATCCGCTCGCTGATCACAAGGGAATTTATCTGTTGAAAAGCCGTGGCAGGATTGCCGCCTACAAACTGCAGCCCAAGCATAGCAAACAGCGAAGCATCCGTATAATGCCCGTCTATATTCATATGTTTATCCTTCCAGCTAAACAGTTCCCGGGAATTACCACCACTGCGGGCAGCCCTTACCACACCGGGCACATCCTGCGGTAATGCCTTACCCATAGGTCCCGGCGTGCCCATGTAGGTAGAAATTTTACCATCATGGGTCTGGTTTTCCCTGACTATGTAAAGGTGCTCATAGTCCGGTATATCATGGTTAAACTTAAGCTCGGATTCTATCCACAGGCAGATAAGCGCTGTACAAACGATACCTCCGGTGAGGCCTGCAATATTCAATACACTGTATCCCCTGTTTCTGCGGAAATGGCGAAGAGCAACATTGAAATAGTTTGCAATCATAGCTTTTGGTTGAGACTATACCCGCGCCCAAAGAAAATGCCAGCAAATAGTACTATGAAAACCAATCGCTTACTTTGCAAATGTCCGGATAAACTGTCCGCATTTGGAAACAGCTGTTCGAAACCGGACAAACAGGCATTCTTAAAACTACTGAATATGAATGCCTTGTATTTTCACCTGCTTTTTGCAGCTTCCGCTAACCATGATTAACAGTTACCTGAAAACCGTCCTCCGCAGCATTACAAGAAAGAAAACATATCCATGCCGGCACAATTGGCCCGGATATTTTCGTGTATGCTATTACGTTATCGCTGCTGATGGCATGGATCACGGTAGGCTATAAAGCGCTGAAAGCGGCTTTATCCAACCCGGTAAGGAATCTGCGGGAAAACTAAATCTTATAAAGTAACCAGCTGCCGGCGAAGTGCTTCCAGCACCATACCGGTGCGGCTTTGTACGTTTAATTTATTAAACAATATTTCCCGGTAACCATCCACCGTTCTTTCGGTTACATTCATTTTAGCGGCAATGGCTTTATAGGTAAGATCACTGCATGCGAGGTGAAGAAATTCGCGTTCCCGCTCCGTAAGTGTTTGTTTTTGTTCCGACTGCAGCAGCAGGCGGCGGTAGTTAACATTGGAGGCATCGTTGCTATACTGACCTGTATTGTAAATTTCTGTTAGTGCTTTTTCCAGTTCTGTGGGATGGATATCTTTAAGGAGATAGGCACAGCAACCGGCCTTTAGCATTTCTATGATCGTGGCGTCATTGTCCTTCATTGACAAGGCTACTACTTTAACGGTGGGATATAATTTCAGTACGGCTTCCGTGGCTTTGGCGCCGTCCATCACCGGCATATTCACATCCAGCAGCAGGATATCGGGTGGTGCAGGCAGCTGAGCCAGTTTATCCAGCATTTCTTCGCCATTCATCGCTTCGGCTACAATGTGAAAACCTGCGAATCCGCCCACCAGCAAACTAAGTGACTTCAGGAACAACTGGTGATCATCTGCAATACCTATGTTGATCTTCATAAACAAAAATTATTCAAGGGGTAATGTTATCAATACGGCGGTACCGCCGGCGGTTGTTACTTCCCAGCGGATATCGCCTCCAAGCAAGCTGGTACGGTGTTGCATATTACGGATCCCCATACCGATAGCCGACATACTGGTTTTATCAAAACCCGAACCGTCGTCTGCAATAATGAGGATCAGCTGCTGGTTTGCTTTCCGGATGCTGATGTCAATCACCTGTGGCCGGGCATGTTTAATGCAGTTCTGCATGGCCTCCTGGATGATCCGGAACAGGATGATCTGAGGTTCCGCCTGCAAAGGTAATTCCATCAGCTCATAAGTAAATTTGACCGTAATAGCCCTGCTGGAATTGATCCTTTCCACTTCCGCCTTCAGGTTTTCTATCAGGCTGAACTGATCCAGCCACTGCCGGCTGAATGATTTTGAAAGCGCCCGCAGATGTTGAATGGCGGTGCTCAAGGTATCTTCTGCAATCTGCAACGTATCCGGGATTTCCTTCATGCTCCTTTGGGTAACATTGATCAGGAGCTTGGTGCTGCTTAATAACTGGCCTATATCGTCATGCAATTCCTGTCCGAGGTGGGCAAAGGCTTCTTCCTGCATTTCAATCTGGGACCACATTAATTGTTTGTCGTAATCTTCTTTCATTAACTTAAGCTGATGTAAATACGCATCCTGCTTCTTCTTATAACTTATTACCGCAGCCACTACCACCAGTCCCATGATGGTAACCAGCAACGAAATAAAAATCACTGCTACAAAGAGATCCTGTTTGACCGGAAGCATACTACGCCTTTTATCAGCATAATATACAACAGGTAATTGGATAATGAGTTCAACACCGCGAAAAAATGCCTGGCCCTGGTAGTATCATTTTCCAGTAACAGGTTATAAAAGGCGTTTACACTCACGGAAGCCGCGAAGTAAATAAAGAAAGCAAGGGTTAACCAAAAAACAGGGTGCCGGAATATAGATGCTTCACTATCCGGGGTTATTGAAAAAAAGGATAAAAGGCACCAGCAAATAACCAGGAAGCTTTCTATGGTGATGTTGATACCCGGAAAGGCACGCCATCCGCCCAATACAAAGCTGTAGAAAAGAGACACAAAGCAAAACACGAAAATGGAAATACCCATTAATAAACGCCAGCGATAGTCCCTGATCCCCGATCGGAGAATAATTGTAATCAAACTATATTCCAGCACCACAAAAAAATGATACACTATAAAAAAACCTAAACCTTTAGTACCGATCATTTCCACTATCACCTCTGTGATAATAGATACGCCGAGCAATACGGTTAATAGCTTTACTTCCCTGTGTTCCAGGTGAAACAAACTAATAATAAAACAGGCTATCAATAAAGCATAATATGCATACACCCAACCGTTCATC
>NZ_DATMTE010000205.1:0-16777 GCF_035564935.1 Chitinophaga sp.
AGGGAATACAACGAGAAAGCAACCACTGCGCGTTTTATTATGCACGCCAACAGCAAATTGCTGGCAGGCAAGGGGCTGTGTAACCCGGGACCATACCCTATCAATACGTTTGTATACAATAGCGGGGCTGCACAAAAAGTGGTGATCGATGAAATTACCTACACGATGCCAGGGGCTTGTATATTGCCCCTGGTTTCCAACCAGCACTTTTTATTTGAACGCCCGGAAGAACTGGTAGCCTGGCAGTTTAACCGGGAGTTTTATTGCATCGTTGATCATGATGCAGAAGTAGGATGCGTTGGATTCCTGTTCTATGGTATCAAGCACCCGATGTTCATTAAGCTGGATGTGGAAGAGATAGCAGAAATGGCGCACCTGGAAAGCGTGTTTTCCCGGGAACTCCAGGTGAAGGATAATTTTCAGGGAGAGATGTTGCGTGCGCTGCTAAAAAGGGTCATCATCAAAATCACCCGGATAGCAAAGCAGCAGAACGAAAGTTATGGTTTATTCCCCGACGAAAAGATGGATATTATCCGGAAGTTTTCTCTCTTGCTGGAAGCAAATTTCAAACAGGAACACGAAGTCAGGTTCTATGCAGCTGCATTGAATAAGTCGCCCAAAACACTGAGTAATGTGTTTGCGCTGCTGAAACAACCTGCACCTTCGGTATTGATACGGGACCGGATCATCCTGGAGGTAAAGCGTTACCTACATTATACAGACAGGTCTGCCAAGGAAATTGCCTACGAGTTGGGATTTGAAAGCCCGGCCCACTTCAGCCGTTTTTTCAAACAGCATACAGGCAGTAATATCACCAAATTCCGGAGCACAGAAAATATGGAGTAATGGCACCTATAAGCTTGCCTGATATCACGGCTATAAGTGAAGTAAACAGGAATTATATCACATATTTTAACAGGAAGATCGGACATGTTCCCAACCTGTACAGGTTCATGATGCACTCCGATCATGCCTTCAATACTTATTACGCATTCCATAGCCGGGAAACCTCCCTGTCGCTCAGGGAGCTGGAAGCGGTGAGCCTGGTGGTAGCACAGGTAAATAGATCCCTTTACTGCCTCAGCGCTCATACTATGATTGCCCGGCTTAACGGGTTTAGTGACGAGGAGATCAGGCAGATGAGGAAAGGAACGGCCGGCTTTGACCCCAGGTTGGACGCCCTGGTAAAGCTGGTGAAGAGCTTTGCCGGGAACAAAGGGAAAAATATAGCTTACCAGCTAAACAATTTTTTTTCTGCAGGATATACACGGGAACATTTTATAGATGTATTGCAGGCAATGGGAGAAAATTTTATCAGCAATCTTACTGCGAAAACATTGAACGTACCAATAGATTTTCCACTGGCCCCGGAATTACCAACAGATGAAAATATATCGCAGTTGCCGGGTGAGGATTGATTTTTCAGCTGATGATCCCTTTTTCTTTTAAAACATCTTCTTCATTCTCATGTGTTACATACATGATTATTTTGTAGTCATTATTCACATGTTGTAAAATATAAGTGATCTCAAATTCAATCAGGTCGTTCGGATCTTTTAAGTAAACAGCTCCCCATCTTACCTGTGCCTGGGTATAAAATTCGCCAACCGGCGAAGTTGTTACATTGATCACTTTCATATCCTGCATACCTAGCTTCCTGTTCACCTGGAACATGTTTTCAAGCCATGTAATAAACTTTTCATCATTTTTATAGCACATGCTGCCTGCCGGGCCGGCTACCAGGAAGTTGTCTGCGTAGCATTTTGCAATGATACCGGCGTTGTTGCCCAGGGAAGCGCGGGCATAAGCGGTGAAGAAACCGGAGACAGGGGCCATAATGTGTAATTTTTGAGATGAAGATATATAGATATGTCGCAAAATTTGTTCCGTACCGCAAGGGATTCCCCTGGTTAGATTTTTGCATCCCATCTCCACAAACAATCACTATGGCAAACAGGCATAAAGGCGGCCTTTACAGATCAGGTACAAGCGGGCTCGTGCTACCTGTGCCCAATAAACAGGCATATCCCCCGGCTTTCCGCGATAAAAGCCGGCTTACCTATTACGCCTCCCTGTTTAACAGTATTGAGATCAACAGCTCCTTCTATAAAGTACCGCAGGCGGCAACAGTAAGGAAGTGGTCGGAATCAGTACCGGCCGGCTTTGTATTCACTTTTAAATTGTGGCGTGAAATTACCCATGTAAAAAAACTGGCTTTCCGGGAGGCTGATGTGTTGCATTTTATGGAAGTGATCAGCCAGGCGGGGGAAAAAAAGGGCAGCCTGTTGATACAGTTTCCGCCCGGCGTAACGGTGGAACAATACAGCCAGGTAGCGCAGCTGCTGAACATTGTGCAGGAAGCCAATCCCGGTAACGGCTGGAAAGTGGCATTGGAGTTCAGGCATAGCTCATGGTATATAGGAGAAGTATTTGAACTGGCGGATGAATATGCATGCAGCATTGTATTGCATGATATCCCAAAGTCACGGAACGAACAGCTGAACCGGCAGGCGGATTTTGTATACCTGCGTTTTCACGGTCCTGCAGGGGATTATAAAGGAGGGTATACGGACGAATACCTGGCGCAGCGCGCAAAGCAGATCCGCGTGTGGTTAAAAGAGGGAAAAGACGTGTATGTGTATTTCAACAATACTATCGGCGATGCTTTGAAGAACCTGGCTACGCTGAATGAAATGATGAACATTAACCGGGAACTATAAAAGCCGCATAAGTCAGGAAACTTATGCGGCTTAGAATAAATCTGTTCGTTACTTTATGACAATTTCCGCCACTACCGGTAAATGATCCGACGGATACGGTTCATTTACCACTTCACTGCGCTGTACCTGGAATCCTGTGGCATTTGTCCACATAATGTGGTCAATTACCCTGTTTGGATTATTCACCGGGATGGTGAATCCACAATTAGTACAGGAGGGCGTGAACTTTTTCAGCAGTATCTGGTAGGAATCGCTTTCCGGTTTGCAGTTAAGGTCACCGGCAAGGATGAAGGGAATGGAATTGGCGGCTGCCATTTTGTTGATGGCTGCTGCCTGTTCATCTCTTACGGCTGCGTTGCTTACATCCATATGTGTGCAGGCAAAAATCAATTCTTTGCCGTTGCGGAAGCTGATGCGGGCCATGGCTACTACGCGGTCTTCACTACCGGGATTAGCCGTTTCCGGCAGGTGTACGGTGTGGGCATCCGCTAAAGGGAATTTCGATAAAATAGCTACTCCATATTCGCCGCCATCATGATCAATGGCTTTCCCGAAATAGGCGTGCATGCCTGTTTTTGCGGCCAGTTGTGCCGCCTGGTCGATGCCGCCGGAACGTTTGGTATTTACATCTACTTCCTGTAACGCTACCAGGTCGGGTTGCCTGCTGTTAATCACGCGGGCAATGGCATCCACCTCAATTTCGCCGGTTTTGCTTTTTGTAGGCGGATTACAGTGATGAATATTGTAGGTCATAATACGCAGCGTATCGCCGGTGGTACTGCCTGCGAATGTTTGGAAAGAACAGGCGCAGAGCAGGAGCGTGGATAATATTTTAAGAGATGATTTCATGATATTTTTTTTGTAAGATTTATTCCCATCCGGGATTCTGTGGCCCTAATGCAGGATTACGCTGGATCTGCGTCAGTGGAACCGGGAACAGGTAATGTTTCGGATCTACAAACTGCCTGCCGGTCATTACAATAATGTAGCCATTGACATCAGCTGCCATATTGCTCACCTGTGAAGGTACTGCTGCCAGCGATTTCTTCATGCCTTTCACATCAGCCGCCAGCAGGCTGCCTTGCTTCCAGCGGATAATGTCATACCAGCGCTGGCCTTCGCGTGCCAGTTCAA
Organism: Chitinophaga sp.; assembly: GCF_035564935.1. Taxonomy (GTDB): domain Bacteria; phylum Bacteroidota; class Bacteroidia; order Chitinophagales; family Chitinophagaceae; genus Chitinophaga. The sequence goes on from NZ_DATMTE010000205.1 coordinate 3,855, forward strand.
TCCTGCGTTCCCTGCGGATCTCTGTGCGAAGGTCCTGGCCATTGGCGGCCAGTTCTGTGAGGAGCATTTTTTTCATTCCAACCCTGTCGCGGAGTTTATTGATAGTGATATCTATATCAGCCTGTGTGAGCGTTCCCTGCTCCATTTTTGCTTCTGCATAAGTTAACAGCACTTCGGCCAGGCGCATTACATGAATATCGTTCTGGTCTTTGCTCACCTGTGATACGGTGCTTACTTCCACGTATTTGGTGTAGTAGTAACCGGTGATGGTAACGCAGCCCAGCTTATCGGATACAAATTTTGGTGCTGTAAAGATGGCGGGGTTGGTATTAGCCGGGTTGCCATCTTTTTTACCACCCCAGGTAGCGCCTGGCGCCAGGATGGTTTGCTTCATACGCGGGTCGCGGTTTTCAAAAATATCAGCATAGGTGTCTTCCTTGTACAGCGGCGATTTGTCGATGGTAAGGCCGTCGCTGCAAAGGTAGGCATCCACCAGTGCTTTGGTAGGGTTGTAGCGGGAAGCCTGGTCCGGTACCTGTGATTCACGGCTGATATTGTGCATGCTCACATCGGTAAGATTGATACGGGCGGCAATGGTTTCCTTATTTACGCCTGCACTGAGCTTGCCCTTGTAGGTGAACAGGTCGTAATAATCCTGCGCTGGCTTACCGGTGCTGTAAAGAGAATATACGTTCAGGTCCATCACATCTTTGGCTGCTTTTTCGGCTACATCCCAGCGACTGTCATACAGCGCCATGCGGGCTTTGAATGCCAGGGCAGTGCCTTTGCTGAAGCGGCCGAGGGTAGGACCGGTTTGCCGCTCTTTTTTCATCATGCCGGCCGCTTCTTCCAGTTCAGATAAAATAAAATCAATAATTTCCTTACGCTTGTTACGTGGACCATACAGTTCATCGATGTTCAATGGTTTGGTTACCAGTGGCAGATCGCCGAAATAAGATACCAGGTTCATATACATATATGCCCGGATGGTTTTGGCTTCACCGGCCATCTGGTTTTTTACCTCGTCTGATACACTGGTAGCACGCTGGTAGTTGGCAAGAAATACATTACACTGGCGGATACCACTGTATTGACTTACCCATTCCGCATTTACTGCTGAAAGATCGGGACCGAAGTTACCGCTGCCGAAAATACGGTAGGTATCTGTAGTGGAAGAGTTGATGCTGTTGTCTCCCATTTGGTCCATGGCGATGGTATTGTTATTTTTCACGTTGGCATAAAGGCCGTTCAGCGCCAGTGTGAGCTGTTCTTCAGTTGTCCAGTACGTTTCATCAGAGATGGCATCCAGCGGACTACGGTCAAGGAATCCTTTCCGGCAGCCGGTAGATGTTACTAATAACACGCAGGTATATAGCAATATCTTTTTCATAGTTATTTAAAATTGATGTTTAAACCAAATACAAATGTTTTCACCTGTGGATAGAAACCACCGCTGCTCACCGGCGTTTCCGGGTCATATCCATAGAAGAAATTAGTGGAGGTGAACAGGTTATCGGCAGAGAAATAAAAACGCAAACGGTCTATCCTCAGTTTTTCAGTAAGACCAGCAGGAAGCGTATACCCTACCTGGATATTTTTTAACCGGAGATAGGAAGCATCTTCGAGCCAGAAGGTAGACAGGCGCTGGTTATACGAGTATCCATAGGCAAGCCGCGGATAGCTTGCATTGGGGTTCTGTGGTGTCCAGCGGTCCAGGTGTACAGGCTGCGGGTTGGAACCATCGTTAATGAAAGCATGGCGGGCGGCGCTGGTGATCCAGCCATCGGCTTTGCCTACTCCCTGCAGGAAGAAGCTGAAATCAACGCCTTTCCAGGCAATGTTTCCCTTTAAGCCATAGGTATATCTTGGAATAGCACTGCCTATCACCTGGCGGTCATCTGCTGCAGTGATCTTTTTATCGCCGTTCAGGTCCTTATAGATAATATCGCCGGGCATCATCGGGTAGCTGGCGTCGTAAGGGAACAGTGGCGTGTATTTGTTGGTGGCTGCGTCGTAGGAATAATCTGATATCTGTGAAATACGCTCTGCAACAAAACCATAGAACGCATCAATAGGCTGGCCTACCGTCCTGATCTGGTCGGCAATGGTAGCTGGTGCATTGCCAAGGCTTATTACCTCATTCCTTACATCAGAAAGGTTGGCGCTTACACCATAGCTGATATCGCCAATCCTGTCCTGCCAGCCTATCATCAGTTCCCATCCTTTATTACGCACTTTACCTGCGTTCTGGTAGGGATAGCTGCCACTCATACCCAGTACATCCGGCAGCGGTACACGCAGTAAAATATCGTTGGTGTTGTTGATGTAATAGTCTGCAGTAACGTTCAAACGGTTGTTAAGGAAAGTAAGGTCTAACCCGATATCCTGCTTTGTCATCGATTCCCAGGTGAGTAAAGGATTAGGAATACCGGTTTGGCGGTAACCAACTGTCAGCACATTCCCTATTGGCATTGTAGCTACGGAACTGATGGAGGAAAGATATCCGAAGTCGTCCTGCACTTTATCATTACCCTGCGTACCATAAGAGGCCCTGATCTTACCAAAGTTGATAATATGTTCCAGTGATTTGAAGAAAGGTTCTTTACTGAACACCCATCCTGCCGATCCGGAGAAGAACCAGTTCCAGCGGAGGTCGGCTGCAAAGCGGGTAGACCCATCGTAACGGAAATTACCTTCCAGCAGGTATTTATCGCTGTAGCCATAGTTTACGCGTCCGAATATGGATTGTAACGCGTTCTGACCTGCATCTGAACCATTCAGCTGGTTCAGCGTTCCGAGGTTGATGCTGCCGATATCCTGTGTGGGCAGGTTGGTTCTGCTGGCGGTGAAGTTGCGGCTTACGGTTTCTTCGGAAGAAGCCGCGGCCAGTGCTTTTACATAATGTTTCCCGGCAAATGTTTTTTCATACTCGGCCATCCCGATCACGGTTTGGTAAAGGGATGTATAATCACGGTTATCGATCTTGTTCGGGTTGTTGGTTTGATAGATCAGGGAGTTGTCATCAGGACTATAGTAGTTAATGGTTTTGGTGAATATCTGCCTGAAAGAATTGCTTTTCACCAGGCCATATTGGCCTTTTAAGCGGAAGTCTTTTGTAATATTCAGAGTAGCCTGGATATTACCGGTAATTTCCTGTGAAGAGAAATCATTGGTACCACCGTCTGTTACAACGGCTACGGGGTTCTGCTGGCCGCCAAGATATCCCCAGCCGCCGGTGGTGAACCTTACCGGCACCAGCGGAGAGATCTGGTGGGCCGACTGGATAGGACCGCCGTCGCCTTTTACATCGAGGCTGGAACCGGTCTGGTTCCTGTCTATATATCCCAGGTTGGCATCCAGTTGAAGGATGTCGAACAGCGTGGTATTTACGCGTAAACGCACATTATGCCTTTTGGAATTATAGTTATCGCCGGTAATCAGGCCGCCCTGTTTCAGGAAGCCGTACGACAGGTAATAGTTGATATTATTGGCGCCCCCGGAAAGGTTCAGCGTATGACTTTGCTGCGGCGCTGAAGATTTGTATATTTCTTTCAGCCAGTTGGTGTTGGCGTAATAATTCGGGTCGCTGCCGTTTTTTGCAATGTCAATCTGTTCCTGTGTATAGGTAGGATTGTTGCCCGCATTTACTTTTGCTTCGTTCAGCAGTGTCATATAATCCGCCGAGCCAAGAAAAGTAGGTAGCGCAGTAGGCGTTTGTACACCAAAGTAATTGGTATAAGTTAAAGAAGGCTTACCGCTTTTACCTTTTTTTGTGGTAACCAGGATAACACCGTTGGCGCCACGTACCCCGTAAATAGAAGAGGAGGCCGCATCTTTCAATACAGATATATTTTCGATATCGTCCTGGTTGAGGATATTGAGATTACCACCCGGAATACCATCCACTACCACCAGCGGACCAGCATCATTGAGCGTACCGATACCACGGATGCGGATCGTGTTTTCACCGGATCCTCCCGGAAGGGCGGTAGCATTCACCACGGTAACGCCTGCCATCTGCCCCTGCAGTGCGGAAACAGCGGAGGTAGCAGGGCGACCTTTAAAGTCTTCGCTGCTTACCATACTTACCGCACCGGTAAGATTCGCTTTTTTCTGCGTGCCATAACCTACTACTACCACTGCATCCAGCCCTACTGTGGAGGGTTTCAGATGAATGTTGTAGTCCTGTTTATCACTTGCCGTGATGATGATCTCTTCATATCCCAGCATTTTTACAGACAATTTTTCACCTGCATTCACGGCAATTTTAAATTGGCCCTTGTCGTTGGTGATAGCGCCTTTGTTGCTGCTAAGATTTAGTATCCTGGCTCCGGGAACAGGCATACCCTTTTCATCTGTTACGACGCCGGTTATTTCTTCTGCTGGCGCAGTAGTTACTGTTTGTCTTTTTACAACAATTGTATTTTTGTTGATGGTGTAGGTGAAAGGCTGCCCTTCGAAGCACTTGTTCAGCGCTTCTTCCAGGGTGGCGTTCACCAGTGAGAATGTTACGGGGCGGGCTTCCGCCAGCATCTCCGTGTTAAGCAAAAAATTGTAACCCGTTTGCTTTTTTATCTCTTTAAAAACATCTCTTAACGAAGCTTGTTTTTCAGTAAGAGTAACCCTTTGTGCATAGGCAGCTGCACTTACCTGCAGGGAAAGAAAAATAATCAGGGAAAAGGATAGCTTAATGAGCCTGAGTGCTTCCCATGAAAGTTCACCTGCCTTTTTCAAGGCATGAGCATTACGCTTCATAAATAAAGTTTAGTTTACGAATTATTGGCCTGGCCGATATGTTGTGGATGATAGGTTACTGAATGACAGTTATTTTTTCTGCGTCTACTTTAAATTGTACTGTTCCTGTTAATGCCAGCATATTTAATACCTCTGTAACATTTTTGAAGCGGGAGATACTACCCATAAAAGATAATTTCTTTGTACCACTGTTGTATGCTATATCCACGTTGTACCAACGGGAAATTTTACGCATGATGGAGGTAAGGTCCTCATCGTTAAAGATAAAATATCCATTCTTCCATGACATTGCCTGTTCTATATCTGCTTTGTTCACCTTAAAGTTATTGCTACCGGTAAATACGCCTTCCTGTCCGGGTTTCAGGATCACCGCTTCTGTGCGGTCGCTGCGCAGTTTTACTTTTCCATCCAGCAACGTGGTAGTGATACAGGCTTCATCTGCATAGGCCATCACATTAAACTGGGTGCCCAGTACTTCTACCTGCATCCCTTTTACTTTCACAATAAAAGGTTGCTGCTGGTTGTGGGCCACCTCAAAATAGGCTTCCCCTTCCAGTTCCACTATTCTTTCCTTACCGGTGAATTGGGTCGGGAAACGTAGCCTGCTGGCGGCATTCATCCATATCCTGCTGCCATCGGGTAAAGTGAGGTTATATTGCCCGCCCCTGGGGATAGCCAGGGTATTGAATACTGTTGTGGAAGATACGGGTGTTTGGTCTGCCAGCTGGTATACCAGTTGCCCGTTACCCGATTTGTTCACCGTAGCATTACCCTGTGCGGCGATCTTTCCTTCAGTAGCCTTGTTCAGATCTACTTTGGTGCCGTCGCCCAGTATAAGTGTGGCCTTATTGCCACCGGGAGCAATGTCGTGCTGCAACGTTCCGGTATTCCCCGAAACCGCTGCTACCGGCTTGTTGCTGTGAGAGAGCCGGCCGTTCAGGTACAGGAAGCCTGATGCCATTACGAGCAATATTGCCGCTGCGGCCGCTACCGCTTTCCGGGGGAACAGGCGCTTCACTTTTTCTTCCCGCGAAATACTTGCAGAAAGCCTGTTGTATATTTTTTCCTGTATGGTTTCGTCGGTTTCGCCGTCATCGGAAAAACAAAAGTCATCCTCATACTGCTGCAGCCTGGCCAGTTCCTCAGGGCTGCAATCCCCTCTCAGGGACCTTTCGTACAGGGCAAGGTATTCTTCTTTTGTCATCACAGGCGATTCATTTACTCTATAGAGACAAATATTTTTCCCAACACACACACTTTTTAAAAAAAAGAGTATTTTGTCGGTGAAGAAGATGCAGATCAGGTGTTATTCCGACAATCAACCAGGATCAATTCCTATATATTTCATGTTAATTTAACACGCAGGTAATTTTATTTTATCAATTTTTGTGGCATGATTAGGTGGGATGCTAACACAGCAGATGCTGATTTATGGCTTGCAGTCAGAAACGGTGAAAAAACAGCCTATAACCTGTTATTTAACCGGTATTGGGGAAGAATGTATCAAACAGCCAATAACATGTTGAATGATGAGGAAGCAAGCGAAACAATTGTACATGATGTATTCCTCACATTGTGGCTTAAAAGAGAGGAACTGCAGATCAATCATTTCCGCAACTATATTATTTCCGCTACCCGTTACCATGTTTACCGTGTACTGAAATCAAAAAAAGTATTCCAGGTAATAGAAGCAGAAGAACACATGGCTGTTGTGGGCAATGCTGCCGAGGAAAGAATAGCCGAACAATCTTTCCACCGGCAACTGCATGCTTCTCTCAGTAACCTGCCTAAACGCAGTAAAGAAATTTTCCTGTTAAGCCGTGAAGAACAACTCAGCAACCAGGAAATCGCCGAGCGTTTGAATATCTCCAAAAGAAGCGTGGAAAACCAGATCACCCACGCATTGCAGCATCTCCGGCTTTATCTTAAGCAGTTACTGATGGCCGGCATAATGCTGATCGGCCTGGCAGGTTTTGTATACTGCTTTCATATGCTGCACACGCTGTAAATTATTTACGGTTGTTTCCCGTATAACTGTATCTCTTTCACGCCCACCTTGCTGCTTTCCGGCTGAATACCGGTAATAAGATAACGGACATATCTTACTGCATTGCTTTGAAAAAATACCGGCTGGTAATTTTGCCCGGAAACCCGTTCAGGACTCTTCACACTTATCCAGTCGCTGCCATTGGCTGATACTGCGATGCTGTAAGTATACCAATCGCTGTCTTTCCCCCATACAACGCGGCTGCCACTTAACCGGTATTTATTTTTCAGATCCAGGGTAATGCTAACAGGGAGATGGTCCTGGTGGGATACCCATCCTGTAGCGGTATTGCCATCAATCACCGTTGTGAGGTTTTCGCCGGCGGGCTCCATAAACACCGCTTTACCTTTGAGGTTAATTTCGGGTAATTGCCTGGGAGCCATGTTGCCGGAATAATAAGCCGTCACTGTTTTTTTATCTTCGTATATCCATTCCCGGTGGCGGCCATCGCTAACGTATTCATCCGGCGCTATGGTGGTGGTGATCACTTTTTGCGCAGCAGTAATACCCGTACTTTTTGCATGGATCTGAATATTTCCCGGCGTAGTGGTATGACGGATCACCCCGTAGGCAATGCCTCCTTCCGTTTGCTGAAGGGCAATACCCGCCGCCGGTATATTGCCTCCTATCAGGGTGCCCTGGCCGGATACGCTGAGCTGAACTGTATAGGTTTGCCCGGCTTGCCGGTTGGAAACCAGTGTGCCATCCTGGTCGCATACCTTCACATAAAAAGGCGTCATAGAAGAGCCGTCTGCCAGGAGGGCAGTGTGGTTTTCCCGAATTTCAATTTCGAGATGATGAGGTTTGCCGGGTGTTTTCACCATATGCGTACAGGTTGCCTTTCCGTTCATCATGCCGATTGCTTTCAGTTCTCCGGGTTCATATTTCCCCGTATGAAACAGGAAGTAGGGGCTGCCGCCTTTGGCGGCTATAAACGGCGCGGTATGGGCGTTTTCAGCCCTTGTTATTTCGCCGCATAGCCGGTTGTTCCTGTATAGTTGCACTGCATCGCAATTGGAAAATACCATGATGGTACTATCCAGGGAAGACTGGTTGTTATAGCTGGCAATGTATACCATAGGGCCATAGGCCGGGTTGCGGGCGTTCTGCATGGATTGCAGCTGGTAGTAGCTGAATTTTTCATAACGGTCAAGGTCTGTTACACCACTGAAGGCGGTGACAGGATCGGAGCCGCGGGTATAATCGTTGTAGCTCCACACAAAATAGCCGCCTATCCGGGGATTGGCATCCAGTCCGCCGTGATCCCAGTAGCCGCCTGCTGTTTCAGCGGTTTCTCCGTTCAGGGCATTTTGCCGTAATACACATTGGTTGATCAGTCCTTTTTCGGTGTACATCCTGCTGGCACGCAGACTGTTTTCTTTTTCCGCATCAGCCATCCAGCTATCGCCCCATTCCCGGGTAATAAAAGGGCGTGATGGCATAGGATCAGTACCGTCTTCATTCACCACTTTATAGGAAACGTTGTATTGGTCTTTACTGCGTGCGTTAAAGTCGTCGGCCACAAACAGCTGGTTGCCGGGCATTTCGGCCCGGGCTGTTTGTACCGCCTGCTGCATCCACGCCGCTGTAGTGGGCGATTCATTGAGGGAAGTTTCCCAAAGGAAAACGGAGGGATGGTTGCGGTCGCGGCGGATCATTTCGCGGATATCGCGGTAGGTATTTTCTGTAAACACGGTATCTTTTGAGAAGAACTGCCAGCCCGGTTCGCATTCAATTACCAGCAGGCCGGTTTTGTCGCAGGCCGCCAGGAAAGCAGGCGATGCAGGATAATGAGCCGCACGCACTGCATTAAATCCTCCCTTCTTCAGCCGGAGGGCGTCCAGGTATTGCATATTGTCTGACGCGGCATCGCCGGTGTATTCATAAGCCTGGTGGCGGTTAGCGCCGCGCAGGTATAGTTTCTTTCCATTGATGTAAAAGCCATCCGGTGCAAAGGCAATGGTTCGTATGCCCGTATACGTTATCAGGCTGTCTGCGGTTACATCATCTTTATAAATAACAGATACCAGGTGATACAGGTAAGGATGATCGGGATGCCATAAATGCGGATGATGCACTGTAAAGGATTGACGGATATCGGCATCGCTGTTGGCCGGGATCAGTTGTTCACTGATAGTGGTTGCCACCGCAACGCCGCTGGTATCTACCAGCATTGTTTTCAGCCGGGTATTCACTGCGCTGCCCGAAGCGTTTACGATATTGGTTTTTACGTTGGTAACAGCCGTATCCGTATTAACGGAGGGGTAGGTGATGAATACGCCGCCACCCGCCACCTTATTGGCTTCCAGGGGATGAGAGATAAACACTTTTTCAGTAACCACAAGGAACACATTCCTGTAAATGCCGCCGAAGTAGTTGAAGTCGAGCTTCGACTGTGGCTTACCCGGAGGCACCTGCGGGTTGTCTTCATTGGATACCCTTACTGCCAGTACATTATCTTTTCCAAAATTTACATACCTGCTGATATCTACCACAAACCCCATATAACCGCCTGCATGGGTGGCTATTTTTTTACCGTTCAGGTATATTTCGGCAACGGTTTGTACACCTTCAAAATTTATGGTAAGTCTTTTATCACGGTAGGAGGATGGTACGCTGAAATATCTCCTGTACCAGCCAACGCCCTGGTATACGGCATTACCGCCATTGTGTTTTTTTTCAATACGCATTACGTGCGGGAGGCTTACACCGGCCCAGTCCTTATCATTGAACAGCGCCTGTTCTGCACCATTGATATCACCTCTCTGAAATGCCCAATGGGTATTGAAGTTAAGAACCTTCCTGGTATGCTGGGCGGATAAAGCAACAGGAAGTAAGAAAAATATCAACAAGCTAATAGCTAAACGATGCATGTAAAAACTTTTTGATCAAAAAAAGTCCCGCTCATTTTTCAACTCGCGGGACTTTTCTTTGATTGTTATAGTTGTATTAATATCCGGGATTTTGAGTCAGGTTCTTGTTAACATCTCTTTCCGTCTGTGGTACGGGCCAGAGGTAATCCCTGTTTTCGATAAAGGTACGTTGCTCTACGGTGATGTGATCGCCACTGAGAGTGAGCTTACCGTTAGCGGGATCCACCTTACCCAGTCTTGCGCCGTATACGGTGCCGGATCTAACGGCAGTGCCTATCTTCCAGCGTTGTATATCGTACCAGCGTAGTCCTTCCAGGGCCAGTTCCACCCTGCGTTCGCGTCTTACCAGGGTACGCATTTTATCAATGCTGTTATATACGGTTCTGTCTACCACCGGCATGCCTGCACGGGTCCTGATAGCGTCTATCGCTTCATATACCGTGTTGTCGATCACACCTGATTCAATCTGCGCTTCTGCGTAGGTGAGCAGGATCTCCGCGTAGCGGATCACGATCATATTCAAACCGGTGTTCCACATATCCGTATAGTCGCCGAGGTTAGCCGTGAATTTCTTCGGGATATAAGCCGTTTTGGAATTGTTATCCCCGTTATAATAATCGCCGGAGCTGCTTTCAATGGAGTTGTAGTACTTGCCCATATAGAGCTGGCCGGGGCATACAACAGTAGCCGTTAAGCGGGGATCCCTGTTGTTGTACGGATCATTTTCAGTATAACCGGAGGCAGGATCGTCTATGGTTTTGCCGTTCTTCATTTCGTAGGCGTCTACGAGCGACTGTGTGGGATCCAGGGAGCCCCAGCCACCAAAGGAAGAAGATGGCATTACGCCGATGTCTGCGTTGGGATAGTCGTTTTCTTTGTATTGCACATCGAGGATCACTTCCTTGTTGTTTTCGTTCTGAATACGGAAGAGATCCTGGTAGTTCTTGTAGAGTTCATAGCCCAGCCCCATTATTTTCTTACAATCAGCAATACATGCGGCATAGTTTTTATCATACAGTTCTAACCTGGCTTTCAGGGAAAGCGCGGCGCCCTGTGTAACACGCCCAACATCAGCGCCGGTATAGGATACCGGCAGGGTAGGCACGATGGCTTCCAGTTCATCGAGTACAAATTTGCGTACTTCGGTGGCGGATGTTCTGGAAATAGTATTTGCTTCTTCTGTGCCCACGGTATCTTTCACCAGCGGCACATCTCCGTAAAGCTGCGTCAGGGTAAAGTATTGGTAAGCTCTCAGGAAGCGGGCTTCACTTTTATACTGGGCTTTTAAGGTTTCATCCATCGGTGTCTGGTCAATGTTTTGCAGGAACCAGTTGCACTTCTGGATGGAGGTATATGTCCAGCGTTTGGAGGCGTTGGTATTGGCGGGTGTAATGCTGCCATTGCCGTAGTCCGTATAGCCTTCCCAGTAATACTGGCTGTACATGTTGTCGCTTACTGCATCCATATACAGTAAGGTGTAATCTCCTTCCCAGCCTTTATAGCAGCCATTGAGCGCGGCGGTGGCATCGTTCTCTGTTTTCCAGAGAAGGTTGTTATTATAGGCATCCAGTGGTTGCCTGTCCAGGAAATCTTTATTGCACGCGGATTGCAGCGCAGCAGAGAAGAGTATTATATAGAGGATGTTCCTTTTCATGATGTTGATTGCTTTTCGTTAAAAACTAACATTTACGCCAAACGTGTGCACTTTCACCTGTGGATAGTAGTAAATACTGCTGGTAATAGATGCTTCAGGATCTATCCATTTGTACAGGCCGTCGAAGGTGAGAATATTCTGACCGCTATAGTAGAAACGTACTTTAGTAAGACCAATTCTTTTCACTACTCTTTCCGGCAATGTGTAACCTACCTGCAGGTTTTTAAGACGGAGGTAAGAACCGTCTTTAACCCAGAAGGAAGAAGGCGTACCGCTTGGATCATTTTGCGTGTAGCCGCTCCAGATGCGCGGTAAAGCAGCGGAGGTGTTTTCCGGTGTCCAGGTGTCCAGTAAAGCAGAAGTAGGTTTACCCGCGGAAGAACTTACAGCGCCCAGTTTACCGGCATCGATGTAGGTTTTCACACCGGCAGCGCCCTGCAGGAAGATATTGAGATCAATATTTTTCCAGGAGCCGCCCAGGTTCAGACCAAAGGTTACTTTAGGGAAGTAGTTACCCAGGTATACTTTATCGGCGCTGTTAATGGTATCGTTGCCGTCCTTGTCTTTATATCTCAGGTCGCCGGGAGCTGTCCTGTTAGTCTGGTATGGCGATTTCGCCACTTCATCAGCCGATTGGAAAATGCCATCCGCTTCATATCCATACAGGGAGTTGATGGGGTAACCCACCTGTTTAAAGGTGTAGCCGTCAATAATGGGCCCTGTGCCATGGAGATCGGTTACTTCATTTTTGATGAAGGCGGCGTTACCGGCTACGTTGTATTTAAACTCGCCAGCATTGCCCGCATAGCTGAGTGAAAATTCCCAGCCTTTGTTGATCACAGAACCGGCGTTTTGAACAGGTGCGTTCAGGCCATATACTGCGCCAACCGGTACGGACAACAGGATGTCGGAGGTGAGCTTATGGAAATAATCTACTGTAAGATTTAGTTTGCCATCCAGGAATCCTGCATCCATACCTACACCCGATGCGGTAGTACTTTCCCATTTGATATTTTCATTGGCCCCGTTCACCGGTGATACGCCTGCTGCAATAGCAGCGGCCGTACCGCCAAAAGTATAGTTCTGGCTTCCGTTGATAGTGGCAATGTATGGATAGAAGGGATAGCTTGGATAATTGGTATCATCAAAACCTTTGATGTTCTGGTTACCCAACTGACCCCATGAACCTCTTATTTTAAGATTGGAAACATATTTTTTCAAAGGGGTAAAGAAGTCTTCCCTATCCAGGTTCCAGCCGGCAGAGAAGGAAGGGAACAGGCCCCACCTGTTGGCCGGAGAGAAACGGGAAGAACCATCATACCGCAGGTTGGCTTCGAACAGGTATTTGCCATCGTAGTCATAGTTCAACCGGCCGAAATAGGATTGTAGCGCCAGTTCGTAGGAGTAACCCGTAGTTTTCTGCCCGTCTGTTGAGCCCAGGTTTATATCGGTAAGCTGGTTGTTCAGGAAACCTTTCCGGTAACCATCGTCAAAACTGAATTTGGTCAGCTCCTGGGAGTAGCCGCCCAGTATTTTGAAGTTATGTTTACTGAAGGATTTGGTGTAGTCCAGCAATGCCTGCTGTGTAACGGTG
>NZ_DATMTE010000206.1:0-2121 GCF_035564935.1 Chitinophaga sp.
CGATATAACACAGGCCCCGCAAGAGATTGCGGGGCTTTTTATTTATAAACAACACTAAAAAATACGCATGCAAATGCCTGTTCATCACATACCATTCAACAGTCATCATAGCAAACTATTGCTATCGGCTCGCTATGGCTATCAATTTATTTATCAACAACACCGGTGTCGGCGAACATAAGTAACGCTTATGTATATACGTAGAAACCGGTCGTGCTGAACGCCCGGTTTTTTTATGCCTGCATGTAAAAGATAAATACAGTCCGGTAGCTCAATGGTTAGAGCGCCTGCCTTATACGCAGCCGGCTATTGGTTCAAATCCAATCCGGACTACTCAAAACAGTCCTGTGGCGCAATGGTCTGTAAAGCCATCGCCCTTACGGGCTTAGCAGGTTCGAATCCTGCTACTCACACCAACAAAAACAGGATGAATAGCTCCAATGGTAGAGCAGCGGTTTGAAGCACCGCCCGTGCAGGTTCGACTCCTGCTTCATCCACCAGGCAAATGAAAAACATTTGCTGAAAAAGCTTCCTCATCAGGAAGACGGGAACAACTGTTATTCAGTAACCCAGGCAGGAGTATCACACTACTCCGCAGTGCAGTGGTAGTAACAAACTGTATGCTGTTACAAAAGCAGGGTTTCCGCACATCATCTATGGGTAAAAGGTTCGAATCCTTTCCGTCCTCGAAAAACGGTAGCTCATCTGGTAGAGCAATAGACAATCTCAGATAGAGATTAAAATCAGAAGGACTGAAAATCCTTTAACACAACAAACAAAGCCAGGGCTCACTGCCCCGCCACCTCATCAAAAGGATGATACCGGCAGGAGGGGAAACACCCGCAAACAGGGAATACACCGGTTCCTTACCATCACTTAGCACTTCCGCCCTAACTGATGTGTAAGTACCAGGCTGCACCTGTTTCCGTGTTCACCATCCGGACAGCAGCGCTGGCTTTATTATCAACACCCCAAAAATGAAAGAAAATGAAAAGAGTAACCATCAACGCCTACGAAAGAGGTTTGGTATTTAAGAACGGCGTATACCAGCGAATGCTGCAGGTAGGCCGCCACTGGCTGATCAACGAAAATGTAACCATCTACGATATCAATAAGCCATTCATCGCACCGGTAGAACTGAACATCCTCCTGCAGGATGCAGATGTGGTAAATGCATTGCAGGTAGTGGAAGTAAAAGAAACCGAAATTGTGCTGCACTACGAAAACGGTTTGCTGAAGCAGGTATTAACCGCAGGCCGCTATGCGTTCTGGAAAAATATCATCGACAACAAGTTTGTTCGTGCAGATATCTCTAAAATAGCGATCACTGAAAATATAGACCGGTCTACCCTCTGCCACCGGCTGGTAGCGCCTTACGTAAGAACTTTCAGCGTGGAAAATTACGAACAGGCCATCATGCTGGTAGACGGTAAGTATGCCATGACCCTGTATACCGGCGTTTACTTCTGGTGGAAGAATAATATCACCATCACCGTTAGTAAGGTAGATACCCGCCAGCTGCAGGTGGAAGTGAACGGACAGGAAATCCTGACCAAAGACAAAGCAGCACTGCGGGTAAACGCATGGGCACAGTACCGTGTAACCGATATCAACAAAGCCCTGTTGCAAAACAGGGAATACGAACGGCAGCTGTACGTGTTGTTCCAACTGGCTTTGAGAGAATACATCGCAGCCCTGAACTTCGATGAATTGCTGGAAAAGAAAGATACCCTGGCGCCTGCCATCCTGAAGGCCGTCACCGCAAAAGCGGAAGCTCTCGGTACTAACGTAACCGGCTTCGGTATCCGGGACATAATCCTGCCAGGCGATGTAAAAGACATCATGAACCAGGTATTGGTGGCCGAAAAAAAGGCACAGGCCAATATCATCATGCGCCGGGAAGAAACCGCCAGCACCAGGAGCTTGCTGAATACCGCAAAGCTGATGGAAGATAATCCTATGCTGTTTAAGCTGAAGGAAATGGAGTACGTGGAAAAGATCGCGGAAAAGGTCAGCAACATCAGCGTAAGCGGAAACGGTATGCTGATAGATCAGCTGCGTCAGATTTTCATCTCTAAGTAAAAGAGGTGGGTCATATAGTGATCCGCCTTTTTTATTTAT
>NZ_DATMTE010000207.1:0-4952 GCF_035564935.1 Chitinophaga sp.
CAGAGTCTTATTTTCCTGTGTACAGCCAGTCATCAATCCAATTCCGGCCAGTCCTGACAGTTTTAAAAATGATCTTCGATTTGTTCCCATAGTATTTAGTTGATAAGGAGTACTCCTTCGTTATTCAATTGCTTTTTATAGCCCAGTACTTTGTCCTGTAACTGCTGTTTTTCGGACTGATCACACAATTTACCGTTCAGATGATAGAGCTCCTCGAGGCTGGCTTGTTGTTTGTTGAGGGCCAGTAGCATCGGGATATCACCCCAGCGGAGTATACCCTGCATATGAATCGCCATATTGTAGCTGTCCAGTACACCGCTCTCGTCCGGCAGGTAACTGACAGGCAACTGCCGCAGCAACAAGGGCTGCCCGGTGTCAACCAGCACATTGCTGATCAATGCAGCGATGGCGGTCTCACGGTCAGCAACAAGCAGCCGTTTGTAGCTGCTATATTCTTGTTGCAGATAGTCGTTGATAAGCCCGATTTCAGCTGCCCAGATCCCCATCATGTTGCTGCCCGTCCAGAGCAGGGAGCGAGATAACGTATGAAAGCGTGGCAGGGCACCATCGATCTGATCAGCATTCATGGAGGCGCGTTCGCCGAGCCCGTATAGATCTACCAGCACAACCCCCTCACCTTTACTCCGTAGGGCGTCAATCTCCGACAATGGCGCCTCTTGTTTACCTTTTGAGGGAAAGTAGACATGCATGGCATTCGCCGGTGCATGGGGCGGGCTAATCAACAACGGAATCAATTGCCCAGTGGTATTCTCCAGCACAACCCGATTCCAGCCCTGCTGCGGCTCCAGCGACTGCACATGGAGTAAGTGGTCAGCAGTATCCATCAGGATCATTTTTTGCAGTTGTTTTTTATATGCATCTCCGTCCAGCGGCGAGGTGGCTATCTGCGATTCAACACGGCTGAATTCTCGGCTGACAAATGCTGGGATACTGAGGATACCAGCTGTCTTGCGCCCTTGTTTCAATACAGCCAGCGCATTGGTATCCAAAGGCTGGAAATCGGAAATCCGGTGATGATCTCCCCGGCGCCGCACGGTAAACACCCTGTCAAACCAGCTGATCATACTTCTGTTCATTTCTTCGGTATAGCTGTGTGGCTCATCAAAGAGTTCATAATCGAGTCGTTCGGCTATACCCTGCTCCACATAAGCGCGCTTCGCAATGCGAAAAGATTTAAGCATCTGTTGTGCATTGAAGGCCGCATTACCATCGCGGAGTGCCGTAATAATTTTGATTGCTTTGGGTGCCATTGCCTGCAAAAGTTGCCCTTCTTCAAAATGCAGCAACCCATTCGGATGGAGTTCACAGACACAGTTGCTGTTCATGATATAGGCGCGGAAGGTACCGACGCTAACGACGGGGACAGCTGCTTTGACCCGAGGGTCCATAGCTGCCAGCCACATGGTCTGATTGCCACCACCGCTGGCTCCGGTAGCTCCTATTCTTTCGGGATCCACCTCAGGCAGATCGCAGAGCAGGTCAATCGCACGGCTATTTTCGAGCAGCTGCATTCCCATCAGGGGCGTGCCCAGATCGAGCAGTGCCGACCCTAGGTTGGCCCCATGATATTCATGCTGATGCCCGCGGCCACGCTCGCCCGAGCCCATGGCATCAATGCATAAACATACATAGCCGCTGGATGCCAGCATGTGCGCCGTGCGCTGGACAATTTCACTGCGCCGTCCTGGAGGCCAATGCCCATGACTGTTCAATATTGCCGGAAAGGGGCCTTTGCCTTTGGGTACATATAAGCTTGCCGGGACATATACTCCAGGCAAACTCTGGAAGACCAAGGTATGGATGGTATAGCTCTCCTGCTCGATCGAAGAAATAAGCTGCATATCCAATGGCGGCACTTCGAATCCGTCCAGCCTCAGGTTATTTCTTACTGTCCGGACAATTTCCTGCGGATCTGCCGCAGCGTCATAATTCAGTGCCGCCATAAGCTGTTCCACCCGGTCGTCCATCCCAGCCTTTAACGGATCTATTTGTGCCGGCATTGCCAGTACATTAGGTAATACTGGATGTTGTTGTGCTTGTATGTTCGAATTTAATCCCATAAATATACCTAAAGATATCAGCCCTATTTTGAAGTCTATCATTGTAATTTACCCAAATTAGTCCACATCCCACCAGAGTTTTGTTGCAGCATTGTCGGTACCGCCAAGCAGCGCGCGCCCCTTGTTAAGTTCGGTCAGATTGTCCGTCGCTTCAGTCAATGGATAAGGTAACCTCTT
Source organism: Chitinophaga sp. (assembly GCF_035564935.1). Classification (GTDB taxonomy): domain Bacteria; phylum Bacteroidota; class Bacteroidia; order Chitinophagales; family Chitinophagaceae; genus Chitinophaga. Next base: position 2,259 of record NZ_DATMTE010000207.1, read on the forward strand.
GATAAATGTCCCTACAGGCAGATCCGCGTTATCCGACTGGATCAGCGGATACATTTTAGGGAATCCTGTACGCCGGTATTCCGCCCAGGCTTCCATGCCATTGGGGTATATGGCCAGCCACTTCTGTATGCCGATCTGTTCGCGCTGTTCAGCAGGACTCGCCGCCCATCTGACAGGGGTACTGGCTACTGCAGCCGAATTGTAGTAGTCACCCGGCGCTGCAGGTACACGATCTGAAATTATGTAGCTGTTGATCTGAGCCGATTCCGTTACCCCCCATTGTTCCATACTGGTTTTTATGCCATCTTCATACAGCTGTTTGGCCTCCCCCCCCATATTCCAACCATTTAGCGCCCCTTCTGCCCGAAGGAAAAAAGATTCAGCGGCACACATCACATGAAAGTTTTGCGTAAAGTTTCCTTCGATGGCTGCACCATTGTAGCGTACCCAGTATGTACCCACATTGGAATTGGACCCCGACTGGTTGCGTACATTGCCGAGGTCGGTTGCCGTAGCACCATTGCGGACACTATTAAATACTTTTCCAGTGTAACTGGGCTGAAAATAAATACCTAGCCTCGGATCGGCATAGCCTTTTAAATAAGAGGCTATGGTAGAGCTCATGGAAAACTCATTCCATACGGCAACTTGAGCAAGTCCGTTGGTATCATTGCCCGATAAAGACTTGAGCATGCTGGCATTGTGGGAATTGCTAGACATTAAGCCTGCTGCCACAGCGGCCTCCGCTTCGGTTTTTGCTTTACTGGCATCCACTTTAGCGATGCGCAGGGCCAGTCGCAGACGGAGTGAGTTGGCAAAACGGATCCAACGATCGGTATCCCCGTCAAAAATCAGGTCGTAGCCCTGAAAGATCTTCGTCCCCGCAGGGAGCGCCTTTAAATTAGCCACGGCAACCGTCAGTTTTTCAAAGAAATCCGCATAGATCTTATCCATGGGATCATAGGGAATGACATCATTGGCTTCGGCAGCACCGAAATACGGGATCGGTCCAAAATGGTCTGTCAGGCGATGGAAGGCATAGACCCACATAATATTAGCCAATGCGGCCTCCCCCGATTTGGGATCGGTATTTTCAAGAATACTTTTGAGCTGAGGTGCCGTATCCACATAGACAACGGTCCAGAACCGGCGCTGCCAGTCCGGCGTCAGCAGATAGCGGTCCGTGCTGAAGGAATTCGTGGTCAGTGCAAAATACTGGGCATATAAATCTGCCCCCAGGTTTTGTACTGTCTGGTAAAAAGATCTGTTCATCGCAGCCGAAGACTGGGCCTTGGCAAACATAAAAGGCAATTCACGCTGTGTGATCACCGTGATATTATTGGGATCAGTATTGACATCCTGAAAGTCTTTTGTACAGGACAGCAAGCTTAATGCTAATAGCGAGGTATATATCGTGCTCTTTCTCATTTTTTCAAGGATTTAAAAAGTTAACTTCACATTCAGCCCAAAGGAGCGGACTGTAGGCGGCAGGCCCACTTCGACTCCCTGAAAATTACCGGCGCCAAGCGCTGCTTCCGGATCAATAGGATTATCCGTTTTGCCTATGCCCGGAATATCCAGCTTGGATTTTCCGCGGTAAAAGAAAAATAGGTTGCGGCCCGTCAGCATCAGCTGCGCACTTTTGATCACCGCTGTGCTCTTGAGGTTAAACTTATAACTGACAGACAGTTCACGCAAGCGTACATTGGTCATATCATAGGTAAAGAACTCACCCCAGGCATCACGACCATTCTGCGACACGCGAGTCCAGAGCTGCTGTGCCGTGATGGCCTTGGTATTGGTGGCACCACTGGCATCCACGGCATCCAGCACCAGACCTCCATCGCGATAATCAGCAGTATAATCCGCCACACCGAAAGCCGCCAGGTAAGCCGAAGTTCCCGATACGATCTCACCGCCGATACGAGTATCAATCAAGGCATTGACCGTGAAATTTTTGTAACGCACCGAATTGGACCAGCCCAATAAAGCCTTTGGATTAAAATTACCCAGTTTCTGATTGGCCTCGACCACAGGAAGACCACCATTGTCCACCACATATTTACCGGTCTGCTCATCTCTTTTCCACTTATAGCCATATAGATCACCATACCGCTCCCCTTCATTCACCACCACCGATGCATATTTGGTGTTTTCTGTGATCGTGGCACGTTTTGTCTTTTCGTGCAGTTCTATCACCTTGTTGGTATTGGCGGCAAAGTTGAGGGTGGTCTGCCATTCCAGATTTTCTTTTTTCAGGGGTGATGCGCTCAGCTGCACCTCGATTCCCCTGTTTTCAATATTTCCGGCATTGATATACTGCCGGCTATAACCACTTGCCATGGGCAGACCGAGAGACAGCAGCTGGTTGATCGTATTGCTTTTGTATACGGTCAGGTCAAACCCCAGTCTATTGGCAAAGAACTTCATATCCAGCCCGGCTTCATAGGATTTTGTCAGCTCCGGCTTCAGCTCGGGGATCATTTTCATTGGTGAGCGTGAGATAAAGCCCTTTCCAGCACCGAGACCAAAAGAATACAGCTGCTGGAGCAGATAAGGATCCGGGTCATTACCTACCTGCGTATAGGAGCCGCGCAGCTTACCATAGCTGACCCAAGCCGGTAGTTTGAGCCATTCGTTAAAGATGGCAGATACACCGACCGAAGGATAAAAGTAACTGTGCGGTGACTTCAA
>NZ_DATMTE010000208.1:0-2345 GCF_035564935.1 Chitinophaga sp.
ACAGATGACCCCATAAACATGAAAGCGGCAATAAGAAAAAACAGGGATAAAGAGGAATGCCGGCAACGCCATTTCTTACATATGAAAATCAACATTTGCATTGGCTGATAAATTTTATAATCGTTTTTGTATCTGAATTATCTCAAAAAAAAAGTGATGCTATCCCGGGTAATCTGAGATCATAATATTATCGATATCAATTATTCCGTTACCGCCGGTAAATGCGAACTTCAGGTCTGTGATCAGCGGAGTGGCAGTTACAGGGGCCATTGTCGCAAATACCCTTGTTGTGCCTACCCACAGGTCCGCTTTGTTGGCGATCAGTTCCACGGCGGTTCCGTCCGGTGCTTTATAGTATATCTTCTGGGTGGAATGATTAACCACCCAGGTAATGGTTTGCGTGCCGCTGAACCGGGGTGATGTCACTGCTGCGCCAATGTCCCGGATAGAAAATTCTCCAGGTGTTGGACTAAAATCAATACCGAACCGGCTGTATACAATAGCATTATTTTCTACCGGCGTTCCTGAAACGGCATTATTAACTTTTGTAAACCCGCTACCTACCTGGAAAGTGGCTACCTTTTGCTGGGTAACGCCCGTATTATTACCACTCACCGTAAGGTCAAACCTATACTGTATAACAGCCGGCACCGGGGCAAAATCTTTTGTTCTTGAAAAATAGCCGTTATCCGCGCCGCCGGTCCTGTCAAACCGGAGCTTACCACTGTTAATAGCAGCTACGGTTCCCGCACCGGTGCTTCCAATGGAAGTAAAATGCGTATTGCCGGGATCTGAATCAACATAATCTGCTACTACCGCAGAAGAATCAAAGTCCTGGTCAAATAGCTGTTCACGCGCCGTATACATATTCTCCGTTGCTACCTTGTCCTGGAAGAACATCCCTGGCTTGCCAAAGAAAACCAGCATATCAGCGGCGCTTCCCTGCCCTGCGTATGTACACCAATATTGTGATACCGTGTTATTGCCCCAGGTAAGTGCATAAGATAAGCCAGTGTTGTTGATGATGGGATATAGTGTTTGCGTCCACCAGTCACTGACCGGCACAAGCGGGATACCTGTTTCAGCGATAGCCCATAACTTGTTCCTTTGCATGGCCATAGTACGCAGCGATACAATCATCGGGGCATTAAGCGAAACAAAAGTATTACCCGGATGATTCTCTATCTTATCATAAGTGTCATACGCCAGTATATCCACATAATCATCTCCCGGATAACGTTCCAGGTATTCTGCCTGTGAATAGAATTTATCCGGCCCGTATTCAAACAGCAGGTTATGCAATCCTTTTGTATTCCGGAGATAATCTACCGTAAACTGCCAGAGGTGGATGTATTCAGCCGCAGTGCAATGATCACGGCCCCACCAGAACCAACTTCCGTTCATTTCATGAAAGAGCCGCAAAACAATGGGAATGGGCTCCCCATTTACACCAGTAAGACTTGATATATATTCTGCGATAGTATCCATCCACCTTTGATACCGGCTCACATATGCAGGATTGGCAAACAATTTCTGAATGGTGGAATCAACCAGTGTTCCCTTTACAGACTGCGTGGTATCTACCGGATTATTCAGATGCCAGGAAAGCGTATTAATACCCCCCATAGCATACACCTGTTTTATGTAATCCCGTTCATTGTCAAAATCTATATGGGTTAAGGTGTATGGGCTGCCAACCTCCAGCTTGCCAAGGTCCCAGCCTACTACAGCAGGATATTGGCCGGCTGTTTCCTTTACATCGGAACGGCCGGGGGTATTCGTCCATCCCACACCCGTTGCCAGGTCGTCTTCATGGCCAAACATGACGCCTTTCAGAGATAACCGTTTCATATTAAGGTACAGGTTTTTTGTTTCCACAGTTGCATTGATATCCGCAGGATGATCTGCCAGTAATGCCCCCATTATGCGTTGTGTCCCGGATATATTACCGGATTGACTTTTCATATTGCCTGCCGGCGTTATGTCAGGCTTGTTTGTGCAGCCAATAGCCAGCAATAAAGAGCTGATAAAAAAGAGTATCTTTTTCATAACATAAGCGGAAATCGGTGGAAGTATCATTGATGCCGGCAATATTCACGTATAGGTAAATAATTGCTGTATGGCTAGTTTCATAAAGAGCTTATTACCGGCTAAAAAGGGTGAAGTAATTTTAAAAAATAACAACAGGAAAAGAGCGGGTTGTAAGCGCAGTTATTTTTTCCCGGATGCGGAACGGCGGCTTGTGATGTACTCCGGGCTGGCCATGATGGCAAATTTATATTTGTCGCCACGATAATAAGAGCGTTCTATTTCTATAACTTTATCAGCAGAAGATATAACTGCAC
>NZ_DATMTE010000209.1:0-20367 GCF_035564935.1 Chitinophaga sp.
TGATAAACATACAGACCGGGCGCTTTTTTCCCGGATAGCCGAAGGAGATGAGCAGGCATTCGAAGAGCTGTTTCATATTTACATGCCACAGCTTTACAGGATTATTTATAACCTGGTACCTGTTGAAGATACTGTTAAAGACCTTACCCAGGAGGTCTTTTTGTATTTGTGGCTGGGGCGGCAAAAATTGCCGGAAGTAGACGAACCGCAGCATTGGATTTCCCGTATTGCCTATAACCGCACTTTTAAGTACCTGAAACAGCAGAAGCTCCGGGCTGTTCAGCTGGGATCAACCGGGGAATTACATTTGCATACCAATGAAACCGAAGATGCGGTTAGTCTTTCAGAAACCACCCGGCTTATCCGGCAGGCCATCAATGAGCTGCCGCAACAACAGCAAAAAATATATCATCTGAACCGCATGTCTGGTAAAAAGCCGGCTGAAATTGCTGTGGAACTGGACATCTCCGTTCAGGCTGTCCGCAATTCACTCACGCGCTCAGGCAAGGTTATCAGGGAGTACCTGGTAGAACATGGCATTGAAATTCCCCTCATTTTGATCCTTTTACACCGCTTTTAAAAAAAAGTTTGTTTTGCTTGTGTATATTTCCTGCCTCCAGGGTACTATAGTCATGTGATATCGCCGGAAAACACTGGCAATCGCGCATTAATGCCACCAACATTAAACTAAATACAAATATTTGGACAGTAAAATTATTGAAAGGGCCAACCAGTTATTGGAACTTATACATTCGGAAGTGGCCGGACCAGGCGACTATGAGGAGTTGATGCAATTGATGGAAGCGCATCCGGAACCCTGGCTGGTAACGCATGTACAGGCATATTTCAACCGGAAGCCATTGAACCTCCCCGGCGATACGCCTTCTTCCCACAGTCCCGCGTGGCAAAAGGTACTGCAAAACGTATTGGATGCCGATAAGCCGCCTGTGAATGAAGCCGTGAACGTACCGGTGCGCCATATACGCGCCTGGTGGCGTGTAGCGGCTGCGGTTGCGCTGCTGTTGGCCGCAGGCGCCTGGTATCTTACCCGTATAAATAATAAAGGGCGTACACCGGCAAACCAATTGGCTGCAAGCCCTATTGAGCCAGGTAAAGATGGCGCCGTTTTAACACTGGCAGACGGTAGTACCGTGGTGCTGGATAGCCTGGGCAACGGGCAGGTGTCCGCACAGGCAGGCGCACGGGTGATGCTGAAAGACGGGCAACTGGCTTATGAGCCAACAGGGAGGGCGACCGGCGCAGTGGCCTGGAATACCATTTCCACCCCCAAGGCAAGACAGTTCAGACTTACCTTGCCGGATGGCACACAGGTTTGGTTGAATGCTGCCACTGTATTACACTATCCGACTGCGTTTACGGGAAATGAAAGAAAAGTGGAACTTACCGGGGAAGCTTATTTTGAAGTGGCGCAAAATGCCAGTCAGCCTTTCCGTGTAATGATAGGAGATACCGCCGCAGTAGAGGTATTGGGCACCAGCTTTAATATTAATTCTTATGCAGATGAACCCGTTGTGAGGACTACCTTACTGGAAGGCAGTGTAAGGATGAAGAAAAAGCAGGAGGCGGTATTGCTGCAACCCGGTCAGCAGGCGGTGATGCAGCATAATATTACTGTCAGTAAAAATGTGGATGTAGCCGGAGTGGTGGCCTGGAAAAGCGGCAAGTTTAATTTCGATGGCGTATCGCTCGAAGAATTTATGCGGCAACTGGCCCGCTGGTATGATATAGAAGTAGAATATAAAGGGAATACACCGAAAATGGTGATCAGGGGTAAACCCGGCCGTGACCTTCAATTACAGGACTTGCTGGATGCGTTGGCCGACTTTGGCATCCGCTATAAACTCGAAGGACGGAAACTAGTAATCATTTAATAAATCAAATTATCGCTGACATGAAAACGTACCGATGAAATTATTGCGGCCTGAAAAAGCCGGAGAGTGCTTGGAACCACTCTGCCGGCTGTCATTGGGCTGATCATCAACAATTATCTCGCTAAAGAATCAACTGTTTTTTAAATCAACCAAACTGTTGCAAAAGTATGAAATTAATCACTTTTTGTAACGGAAGGGCATTCTTTGTCGGGCCCTTCCCGAAATCAACCAAATCTGGGATCGCTGCCTTGTTCAACTGCGATCCGGCAATTAAAAGAAAACTTCTGATGCAGGTTAAATTAATCGCCATCCTGTTAACAGGTTTTATCTGTCACGTATCGGCAAAAACGTTTTCACAAACTGTCACGCTTTCAGGCTCCAACCTGAAACTGGAAAATGTGCTGGCGGCTATTGAAAAGCAAACCGGTTACACTGCGCTTTATAATGAAGCGGATTTCAAAAATGCAGTACCTGTTTCCCTCTCGGTCCGCGACCTGTCGTTAAAGGCATTACTGGACGTGGTTTTTGCAGAACAGCCGCTGGCCTATACCATCAGGCGAACTACCATCTTCATTCGTCATAAACCGGATGAAACCGGGAAAAAAGCAGCGGAGCCGGTTATCTTATCAGGTCCTGTAAAAGGGCGTATCACCGATTCCACCGGCAGGGCACTGCCAGGTGTAAGCATTAAGGCCATGAGAGGCAGCGCTATAATTGCTGCAACGCAAACAGATGGCAGGGGAGAATTTGCCATAGGGATACAGTTACAGAAAGGCGACAGGTTGTATTTTTCTTCTATTGGCTTCGAAAGCCAGCTGATAACGCTGGACGACGCCGGCGCCGCGCTGAACATTGTACTGAAGCATATTGTGAATGCCCTTACCACGGTGGAAGTAGCCACTGTAAACACCGGCTACCAGCGTATCCGGCCGGAACAAAGTACAGGAGCGGTATCGCAGATAAGCACTAAGGAGTACGAATCCAGGGTTAGCAGCAATTTCCTGGATGGATTGGTGAACCGGTTACCGGGACTGATGATCAACAATAATGTAACTTTTAGCAACAATGGCGATGCCCGGCCGTTGTTCAATATCCGCGGTATTTCTACCATGTCGGCCAATGCCAGTCCGTTAATTGTAATAGACGGTTATCCTACTGAGCTGACGCTGGATATGGTGGATCCCAATGAAATCAAATCGGTAACGATATTAAAAGATGCCGCAGCTGCTACGGTGTATGGTGTGAGGGCATCCAACGGGGTGATTGTAATTGAAAGAAAGCAGGCCGCCATCGGTAAGCCCAGGTTCGCTTTCAGGGCAACCGCCGAAATTACACCAAAGGAAAATTACAGCCGTTACCGGTGGGCGGATAATGCTTCTTCCATTGTTACCAACTATCAGAAAGATATCTACTCCAAAAGCGTCAGTGCAGCTACCTGGGGACAGTTGTCAACAGCCACCGGTGGTAATGTACGGCGTCAGAAAGTGTTCTACATCCTGGCACAGCAGGCAGCTGATATGATTACGCCGGACCAGGCGGCAGGGGCCCTCGCCGAAATGGAAAACTATGATAATATTGACGATTACAGCAGGTTATTTCAACGCACCGCAGTAACACAAACCTATAACCTGAATGTTTCCGGCGGCAATAGCAATGCCCTCTATTATATTAAAGCCAATTATACCGGGAACAGGCTCCAGGACATCAACAACTCCAACAACAGGTTTATGCTTTCCGCCCGCAGCACCATAAAACTTGCCCGGCGGCTTTCCCTGGAATTAACTAACGATTACCAGGAACAGTTTGTAAAGCGTGCGCCGTTGCCTGATATTACTTCCATAGCGCCCTATGAGCACTTTCAGGATGTAAATGGAAAGCCTGCTTATATTACGGGTGAAGGTATTTCCCCGTATTACAATGATGTACTGATGTCATCAGGCTTGTACGACCACCTTTACTATCCACTCACAGATGTGAATGGCATCAGTGATAAAACACATACGGTAAATAATCATATTACCGCAAATTTCAATTATGATATAGGCGGCGGCTTTGACCTGGCGTTTGGAGGAATATATGAAACCTCCCGCTCAGACCTGGATTATTTTGCTTCCGATTTAACATCTGTTGCCAGGCAGTATGTGAATGACTACGTAGTAAAGAATGCCGATGGAACACTTAAATATAATATTCCAAGGGGTGGATACCTTCGCCAGCAAACCGCTAATACATCCACTTACACCGCCCGTGCGCAACTGAACTACAACAAGAAGATAAACGGTATACATTCCATTAATGGTATATTGGGAGGGGAGATCAGGAATCTTGTCAATAAAAGCAAACTGGCTTCTTATTTCGGGTATAATGATGAAACCCTGCTGCAGCAACCTGTGGACTATGCCGGTATTACCACCGGGACTATCACAGGCTCTTTTAATTTATCAACACCTTTTCTGGGAGGATTTAACGGCTTGTTTGACCAGCAGTATACGGAAGACAGATTTCTATCAGGTTATGCCAACATCGTTTATTCGTTGAAGAATACTTATTCCCTTACAGGTAGTATCCGTATTGACCAGTCGAATCTTTTTGGCACCAACCCTAAGTATAAGTATAAGCCCCTCTGGTCTGCCGGTGCGGCCTGGAATATCCATAACGAGGATTTTATGCAGGATGTTACCTGGGTAAGACAGCTCAAATTGCGCCTGGCCTATGGCTTTAATGGTAACGTGGCTAAAATGTCGCTGCCACAGGTAATTGCGCAGTCGGTGCTCAATAATTACACGTCTCCCGCCAGCCCGGCGCTTGCCATGCTTTCATACGCCAACAGCAGTTTGCGCTGGGAACAAACGAACAGCTTTAACCTGGGACTGGATTATCATCTCTTCAAAAATATTACCGGCAGCATAGATTACTACAGGAAGAAGAGCACAGACCTGCTGGGAAATGCTTTGATTGATCCAACCATTGGGGTGAGCCCTTCCCTGATTAACCAGGCTTCCATCAACAATAACGGGATAGAAGTGAGTTTGCATGCCGACTGGATAACCAGGAAAAATTTTAACTGGAATACCGGCCTTGTACTGGCCCGTAATACCAGTAAAGTAGTGGAGGTATACCAGCGGGGCGATTTTAACCCGCAAACACTGAATGCATTGGGATTTGTAAAAGGTTATCCCGTAGGCGCACTATTCGCTTACCGCTATGCGGGGCTCGATTCAGCCGGATACGCGCTGGTATCGAATGGAAAGGGAACATTGTATCATACGGATGTTAACAGCCTGGGATCTGCCATCAACGCCCTTATGGCCAGTGATACATCGGGTTTTACCCATTATATAGGGTCTTCTATTCCAACCATCAACGCGGGGTTAAGTAACCGTGTAGATATCGGCAATTTTTACATTTTCTGCATGATCAATTATTATGGCGGATTTAAGGTGAGAGTACCAAGGCCCAATCCAGCGTCGCCACGGCCATTGGAAGGAGCCGGCGATTACTGGAAAAAAAGGGGAGATGAATTTACTACAGATATAATGAGCCTGGCGGGCTTTAACAGCTTCAATTCAAATAACGCTTATAACTACGCGGATAAGTATGTAGTGAATGGAGATTATATCACATTGGCCGATTTAACGGTTTCCTACAGTTTAGATAATACCCGTTTTATTAGAAGAACCGGCTTTACACACTTTGAGGTAAAGGGACAGGCATCCAATATTGTAACCTTTGGTTTGAACAAATATAACTATAGCATGGGCACCGGTAGTTTTCAGAAAACATATGTAACGCCTACCTATACCATCGGGATTTTTACCAACTTCTAAAATGTACGCAAGTGAAATGTTATAAAAATAGTCTGATCCTGCTCCTGTTTTGCTGCGTGGCATTTACGGGATGCGACAAATACCTGGACGTGACCCCAAAGGGAAAACGATTGCTTTCCACTGTGGCCGATTACGACCAATGGATGAATGATGAATCGCTTATTTACGGTATCGGCTACCCTTATGGGGCCGCCAACTTTTTAAGTGATATTGTGGATGCACCTAATATTCCCAATCCGCCAAAAGAAGTGGCTGAAATGATATACACCTGGGCGCCGCAGTTTTCCACGGATATTAACATAGCACCCGCATTCTGGGGAGAGCATTATGCTAAGATCAATCATTTTAATACCGTGCTGCTGGGCATTGATGCAGCTGTTAACGGAACCAACAGCCAGAAAAGAAGTCTTAAGGCAGAAGCTTTGCTGGCGCGGGCTTTGGAATATTTTTACCTGGTAAATGAATACGGGCAACCTTATGATTCGGCCACTGCCGGCAAGGACCTGGCTGTTCCTTTTGTAACTTCCAACGATGTATCGGAGACGGTGCCGGGAAGAAGTACCATTGAGGAAATTTATAAACATATCATTGATGATCTCACTACCGCTATTCCCGACCTGCCTGCTGATAACAGCGGCAACAGGTTCCGCGGATCCATGGCAGGAGGATACAGCCTGTTGGCAAGAGTATATTTTTATGCCCGCAATTATGCAGCCGCGCAGAAATATGCGGGGCTGGCATTGGAGAACAGCAACGCGGTAATGATTGACTATAACGGCGCGCTTCCCGCATCCGACCGGTTAGGCATCCGCCAGGACGTTATTTACGGCAGAATGGTAGTGGGTAACAATACCGTAACGCTGGACTATATGCGTACGTTTGCCGACAACGATCTTCGCGTGCGGAAGCTGTTTCAGAATAAAGATAATTACACTTTCACCGTCCGGGGCGCCACGCTTTTTTTCCCAAACCAGGTAACCCCGGTGTTTACCTACATGAACAGCGGCACGTCTGTCCAGGAAATGAAGCTGATAGTAGCAGAATGCGCCGCACGCAGTAATAACCTGGCACTAGCCCTTCAGCAGCTGGATGAGGTCCGCAAAAACAGGTTTGTATCTGCCAGCTATGAACGGTTTGAATCAACCAACAAAGAGTTGGTATTACAGGAAGTGCTGATGGAAAGGTATCATGAATTGCCTTTCCACGGACTGCGCTGGTTCGATATGCGCCGTTTGGATAAGGAGAACAGGATGGAAGCCGTGAACAGGTACGATGCGCAAGGGAATATTATTGCCACCCTGCTGCCGCACAGCGCGCGCTATACCTTACAGATCCCTGTTCAGGTTATCAGTTTCAACCCCGGAATGCCACAGAATCCATAACAAAAAAACAAAACAATGCGTAAAATATATATCGCCATCATTTGCCCGTTAATACTGCTGCTGGCATCATGCAGCAAGGACGATGCCCCCGCTGCGCTGTCCGATGGCAGCATTTCCTTTCAGCAGGCTGCGGGTAAGGATACCATTGAAATGCCGCTGTCCATATTGCAGGACTCCGTGATGGTAATAAGTATCAAAGCGGCTTTATCCGGCAATACCTCCGGTGGCGATCACTGGGTAAAATTTGCCATTGATACCACGAAAATTACCACATTTCATACCCGTTTTGGAAATGCTACGCTGCTACCGTCAGCTTCGTATCTCTTTTTTAAAACCGATACACGCATTGCCGCAGGCGCCTCGCTTTCCGATGCCGCTGAACTGAACATAGCGCAGCAAACAAGATTAACGGAATACACTACTTACGTGTTGCCCGTTGTTATCAGTTCGGTAGATGGTAACCTGGAGGGGGCCGCCTCCGACCGCGTGCTGTATTTCGTTTTTAAAACCGGTAAACCTTTATTTGTTAACAAAAAAGGATGGACCATTGAAGATTTTTCTTCACAGAATGGTACAAGTGGCCCCGCAACTTTGCTCGACGACAATAACCTCACTACTTATTGGATAAGCAATATTACACAGCAAATGCCGCAGTGGATAACCATCAATTTTAACCGGGAAGTCACTTTCACCGCCCTGAATTATTATTTGCCTCCGCTGTTAAATTACCCTGCTCAGGGAGGGTATCCAACATCCATACAAATAGAAACGAGCATGGATGGCGCCACCTGGCAAAGCAGGGGCATTTTTGAAGGGAACATAGCCAACAACATGCAAACAATCACTACAGGCCCTGCCACCGCCAGGTACCTGCGCTTTACCTCGCTGGCTTCTGTTAAGTATGCCGCTACGTATAACGCGATATTTATCAGCGGCATCTCATTAATTCCATAATAATATCCGTAACAAACGAAAAGCACTATAAATGAAAAAACAATTGATCCTGGCAGCTATGTGCTGTCTTCCATTCAGCTTAATGGCGCAAAAAGGTTTTACGATCCGCGGGAAGATCGGTACACAAAGCGCGCCGGCAAAAGCCTACCTGAACTATACTGCGGATGGTATTAAAGTAACCGATTCGGCTGTTCTTAAGAAAGGGAACTTTACCTTTAAAGGCAAACTTGCAAGCCCGGTTCAGGCAGACCTTATCATAAAACATGACACCATAACAAGAGACAGGTATGCCTATGTGGACAACCTGCAATTTTACATTGACAACGCCGATATCACCGTTACCTCGCCGGATTCGGCCTGGCGCGCGGTAGTGAAAGGATCGGCTACGAACGATGATGAACAAATCCTCCGTGAAATGGTGAGGCCATACAAAAAGAGCGCCGACTCCCTGGTACGGGCCTACAACGCATGGATAAGGCAAGCGAATAAAGACAGTAGTTTCCTTAAGGTAGCCGGTGTAATTATGCGTGGTACCCAGGCGCTTTACGACAGTACCAACCGCGTATTTATGGCAAGCCATCCCAATTCCTATATTTCGCTGAATGCCTTCAAAGAAATTGAGCTTGCCTATAACTATAACCCGGATACCGCTGAAGCCAGGTTCCACCGGCTTTCGGAAAATGTGAGGAACACCACTTTAGGGAAACACCTGGCGGAATATATTGAGATAGGCAAACGGACAAACCTGGGCCAGGTAGCAATGGATTTTGAACAAAACGACACCACCGGAAAGGCGGTTAAGTTGTCTGATTTCCGCGGGCAGTATGTGCTGCTTGATTTCTGGGCATCCTGGTGTAAGCCCTGCCGCGCAGAGAATCCAAACCTGCTGGCCGCATACAACAAGTATAAAGAAAAGAACTTCACCATACTGGGTGTTTCCCTGGATGATAACAACGGCAGAAGGGCCTGGCTCCATGCCGTGAACCAGGACGGTATGCCATGGACACAGGTATCCGAATTAAAAGGCTTCGACAGCAAGGCCGCCGTTTTATACGGCATTACAGCCATTCCTTCCAACTTCCTGATAGATCCGCAGGGAAAAATAGTTGGTAAGAACCTGCGGGGCGGGGAGCTGCAGGCTGCACTGGCAAAATTGCTGCACTAGCTGCTGTTAAGAAAACCACCATTTTATAGCCGGAAGGCGTATGAAGATGCAACGCTTCATGCGCCTTCATTTTTTTATGATAGTGTACGGTTGCGCCCCCGTTTTTTACCTGAGCACCTAAACGGCAGGAATGGGATTTCGCGTTTCTGTATGACTACATGCCTTCTCCAATTTTGCAAATTCCATTCACTTATACTATTTTCATGCATCACTACCCGTTATGATCCACGCTAATGAACAGGAATTGTTGCTCTCCGTTGCAAACGGAGATGAGCGGAGCTTCCAGGTTCTCGTTAAGCAATACTGGCCGCAGGTATATGGTACGGCGCTGCGCCTTACCCGCTCCCCTGAACAGGCTAAGGACCTCTCACAGGATATTTTCATTAAGTTATGGAACAACCGGGAGAAGCTCCCCGGTGTAGAAAGGGTGGGCACATTTATATATGTATGTGCCCGTAATCTTATCATGGATCACCTGGAGAAGAAGGTGCTGCATACAGATAATATTGAATTTCTGGCAGATCATCTCTCCGAAGCCCCTTACAGCGACGCCCAATCCGGCCTGGAATACAAGGAGCTGGAAAAGATCCTGCTGCTGGCCATTGAACATCTCCCGGAAAAAGTAAAGACCGTTTTTGTATTGCACCGTTTCAACGGGTTAAGTCATGTACAGATCTCCCGGAAACTGAATATTTCCGTGGTAAGCTCACAAACCTATATTGTAAGGGCCTTGCGCAGCATCCGGGAGTATTTAAGCCGGCATTCCGAAAGTGTTTTCGCCTTGCTGTTCCTGGCTTCCAACTATTTTTTATGAAATTTTCAATTTTACTGTCTTACCCCCGTTTTATTTTCCGTCCTTATAACGGGAGGTATTAAACCTGCATCAGTATATGTCTGAAGTTACTTTTGAAGAATTATTTAGAAGATATATGAGCGGCGCTTTGAGCGCCGGTGAGATCCGGTTGTTCAGGAGTATGGCCCTGCGGCCGGAAAACAAGGCAAAGCTCTCCCAATTATTGCAGGAAGCCTTTGATGATCCGGAATACGCCGAGCATGCCGATTTTGATGCGGGGGAAATGGCGGAAGAGATCATGATGAAGGCAAAGCAAAGCGAAGTGATACCGGTGCTGCATCCTGCCAGGAAACCCATCGTTGCCCGTTCCTGGTTTAAGTATGCCGCCGCCGCAGCTATTTTCTTATTGCTGCTGGCGGTAAGCTGGGAATGGAATACCCGTAAGAGAAAAAATCCGGTAGCGCCGGTAGCGCAAACAGAACAGGGAACAGCGCGCCCGGTGCTGATCCTGGGAGATGGCACCCGCATAGCGCTCGACAGTGCTGCTAACGGCGCCATCGCCCAACAGGGCTCCGCACAGGTAATTAAGCTGGCCAACGGGCAGTTGGCTTATAAACAATTTTCACAGGAGAACACCGGCCTGGTATATAATACCATGCAAACACCTAACGGCTGCCTGTACCAGCTTATTTTACCGGACGGATCGCATGTGTGGCTCAATGCCGCATCTTCTATCCGTTATCCCGCCGCTTTTCCGGATAATAAAAGAATGGTGGAAGTTTCGGGAGAAGCCTACTTTGATATCGCCAAAGATGATAAGAAGCCATTCATCGTAACCGCCAAGGGCATGGAAGTACAGGTATTGGGTACAGCGTTTAATATCATGGCCTATGCCGATGAAGACGCTGTGAAAACAACGCTGGTACAAGGCGCGGTGAAAGTAAATGCCGGCAGGGTATTACATCCCGGTGAACAGGCAGTACTGGGCGTCTCCGGTGAGCTGGTGATCAATAAACCCGCTATGGAAGAAATACTGGGCTGGAAAAATGGGGAGTTTAATTTTAAAGAAACAAATATCAGCACCATTATGCGGCAGGTATCGCGGTGGTATGATGTGGAAGTAAAGTATGAAGGAGATATGTCCGGCATTGAGCTGTCCGGCATTGTAGCCAGAACAGCCACTATATCACAGTTACTGAAAGCACTTGAACTGACCAAAATCGTACGTTTTAAGATACAGGGAAGAACTATTACCGTGATGCCTTATCATGAGGCCAATTAAATCAACCTTTTAAATGTATTTGTCATGACCTGATCGCTGCACGGACTACTCGTTGTATGCACACCTGCTGAAAAACCAGCCGCTGAGGGCCCTCGGCATGGAGCGTTGTGTGCGTACCCGGTTAGATTTCCACGTTTATGATTGCTAATATTTAAAATCCACGAATTAAAATATGAAATTCCTTGCCACAGGTATTCTCCCGGCTGTAAAGAGATGGCCCGCCAAACCGTTATGGATTGCTATGACCATCCTGCTGCTGCATATAAGCGCCTACGCGCAAAATGTAACTATCTCCGTAAAAAATGTTCCGCTAGAAAAAGTACTGGCGTTGTTAAAGCAACAAACAGGTTATTCTTTTATATGGCGCGATCAACCGCCTGCAGCGCTTAATAAAGTATCACTGGAATGTAAAGACCAGCCGCTGGAACAAGTACTGAAATCTTTCCTGGGCAACCTTTCCCTGCAATATGAAATAACAGATAAGATAGTGGTGATCACCAAAAAAACAACACCGGTTCCGGCAGGGAAGGAGCAGGACCGGGGCATCGTATCCGGCAGGATATCCGATGAAAAAGGATATCCCTTGCCAGGAGTAAGCATCCGCGTAAAAGGAACTACACTGGGCGCTACTACAGACAACCAGGGGAATTTTTCCCTGGCGGTGCCGGAAAGCAATCCTGTGTTAGTGTGCTCCTATGTGGGGTTCGAGCCAAAAGAAGTAAATGTTAACGGGCAGTCTTCCCTTAACATCGTGCTCAAGCTGCAGAGCGCCTCACTGAACGACCTGGTGGTAGTGGGCTATGGCACGCAGCAGAAAAAGAACCTCACTTCTTCTGTAAGTTCCATCAAAGGTAGCGAACTTACAGGTGTGGCGGTAACCAGCCTGGATGCAGCCTTGCAGGGAAAAGCAGCAGGTATCCAGGTAGTGCAGAACTCCGGCGCACCCGGCGATGAAACGTATATCCGTATCCGTGGTAACGGTTCCCTGTTCGGCGAAAACCGCCCCCTGTATGTGATAGACGGCGTGCCTATGAGCAATCTCCCGGCAGCGCAATACGGCGTTTCCGGCGACGGACAAAGAATAGCCACTACCAATAACATTAACCCCAACGATATACAATCAGTGGAGATATTGAAAGATGCCGCTGCTACCGCTATCTATGGCTCCAGGGGCGCTAACGGTGTTATCCTCATCACTACCAAAAGAGGCGCGGAAGGCAAGTCGCGTTTTAATTTCAATATGTATACCGGCGTAGCGGATATCCCCAAGCGTTTGCCCCTGCTGAACGGTGAACAATTCGTGGAGCTGTTTAAAGAATCCCGCGTAAACGCCGGCCTGCCCGTGGATTCTGCGGTAGTGGTTACCGGTCGTAATACCGACTGGCAGGATGCTATTTTCAGGTCAGCCCCGGTATCCAACTATAATTTATCTATCTCCGGCGGAACCGGCAAAACCTCGCATTATGTATCGCTCGGTTATCTTGATCAAACGGGAACCATCGTTGGACTGCAGCATTACAAACGTTTTAACGGGCGCGTAAACTTTGATTTTGCCGCTACAGACAGGCTGAAGATCGGCGTAAACGTAACAGGGGTAAGGTCTACCAATAACCGTATGGATAACAGTTTCTCCGGGCAATCTGTACTGGCGCTGGCGCTGATAGAAAACCCCAACGATCCTGTTTATAATCCCAACGGCACTTACTATACCGATAGAAACCGGCGCTGGACCAACCCCGTGATGATCGCAAATAACCTCCGGTTCCAGTCGATCGTAAACAGCTATATCGGCAATGTCTATGGCGAATACACCATCCTGCCCGGCCTGAAATTCAAAACCAGTTTTGGCTTCGATAACCAGCAGGTAACAGACGACCGTTACCAGTCGAAACTGGTGAACAACGGCTCCGCCGCCAGTGGCTTTGTATCGGTATTCACCCAGTTTTTATGGGTGAATGAGAATACATTGTCCTATACACCCATGCTGAAAGGGAAACATAAGCTAACAGCTTTGTTAGGCCAGAGCGCGCAGGAAGCGAATGTAAGAAGGATCAGCGTTTCCGGTAACACCAATTCAACCGATATCATACAGGCTGTAACCGGCTTTACGGCGCTTTCCGCACCGCTGGATTATCGTTCGCAATGGGGACTGGTATCTTATTTTGGCCGCCTAAGTTACAACTACGACGACCGCTACCTGTTGGAAGGCGTATTACGTACAGATGGTTCTTCCCGTTTTGGTCAGAACAAACGTTATGGTTTCTTCCCCTCCGTGGCTGCAGGCTGGCGTGTTACCAACGAGGCTTTTATGAAACAGCAACGTTTTATTAATGAGCTGAAACTACGTGCCAGCATAGGTGTTACAGGGAACAACGAAGGGCTTGGGAGCGACTTCCCCGCGCTGGCCACTTATTCTACCGGTTATAACTATGGTTCGGAAGCCGGTATTGCCGCTACCTCTTTATCCAATGTAGATCTGAGCTGGGAAGCTACTACCGCCACCAATCTGGGGCTGGACCTGAGTTTCTGGGATAGCAGGATCAGCGTTACGGTAGATGCCTACCGTAAACAGACCAACCGTTTGATCTTTAAACTGGATCTTCCGTACACCTCCGGCTTTGCACGTACCAACGGCGCCAACATCGGGCAGATGGTAAATAAAGGGCTGGAAATAGGCATCAATACTGATAATATCCGCGGTAAATTCACCTGGAGCACCAACTTTAATTTGTATTTCAATCGAAATAAAATTACCAGTCTGCCTGAAACCGTGGCAGGCGACCCTTCCAGCTCCGACTTTACAGAAAGCCTGCCCGGATCATTCGGTACCACGTTGCCCACCAGTATATTTCGTGTAGGCGAGTCCGTGGGTTCCTTCTTTGGCTACCGCAGCAAGGGAGTAGATCCTAAAACAGGGAACATGATGTACGATGATATTAATAACGATGGCAGGATAACCGCTGCCGATCGCGTGATCCTGGGTAATGCGTTGCCGGACTATACCGGAGGTATCACCAATACCTTTGGCTATAAGGGAGTAGACCTGAGCTTTTTCTTATACTGGTCATATGGCAACGAGGTATATAACCAAACGCGCAGCATGCTGGAGCGTATGAGCGGCTATAATAACGGTGATGCACGTACGCTGAACCGCTGGACGCCGGAAAACCCCAACACAGATGTGCCTAAGGCAATATTCAATGACCCTGTTACGCCTAACAGTTTAACCAATGGAGAAGTATCGCATCGCTTCGTGGAAGACGGCTCCTTTATCAGGATGAAGAATATTACGCTGGGTTATACTTTCAAGCCCGATCTGCTGAAGAAGGTAAGGATCAGCAGCGCCAGGCTATACGCCAGCGCGCAAAATCTTTTCCTCATCACCAGCTATTCCGGCCTGGACCCTGAATCGCAGAACCAGTCGGTGAAAAACTCACAGCTTGGGATCGACTGGGCCGTACAGCCGCAGCCACGCACCTTCCTGCTCGGATTAAATGTGAACTTTTAAAAGCAGCCACTATGAAAAAATTACGACTCATATATCTCCTCATGGCATTGGCTTCCTGTACTAAAGTGCTGGACCAGGTACCTGAGTATACTATTGCAGATGAAAATTTCTGGCAAACCGCCAATGATGCGGAAAGTGCCGCAGTAGGCATTTACCCGGCCATACAAAGTATGTCTATGCAGTTCCCGGTGGCTTTCGATGCGGCGTCTGATGCCACCACGGCTCAGCTGATCAATTACAGTCCTTTTACCAATCACGGTATCCCGGTAGATAATCTCCTGATAGCTACCTACTGGCAGAATAATTATACCGGTATAGGCCGCGCTAACGATTTGCTGAAACATGTGCCTGGTATGAAAGACAGCCTGTTTGTAGACGGGAGGAAGCAGCAGTTGCTGGGAGAGGCTTATTTCCTGCGGGCATATTTTTATTTCAACCTGGTAAAAGCTTATGGTCCTGTGCCACTGGTGCTGGAACCTTATACTTCTTTTAATGCAGATTTTACCGTGGCGCGGTCGTCGGCGGACAGTGTTTTCGGACAGATCATTTCTGACCTGAAGCTGGCGGAAACCATGTTGCCGGCTACGTTTGCCGCTGCGTCTTCTACCCGCGGAAGGGCCAGCCAGGGCGCCGCTAAAGCCTTGTTGGCAAAGGCATACCTGAGCGTGAAGAATTATGACTCCGCAGCCGCCAAAGCCCTGGAAGTAATGGAAAGCCCGGTATATACATTGGTAAGCGGCAGCACTGCTTACAGCAATATGTTTTCTACCAGTGGTAAAAACAGCACAGAAGCAATATTTGAAATACAGTACGTCAGTTCCTCTTCGCAGGCCAATGGGCTGTTCAGTTTATACGTACCGGTGAATGGTATTCCGGCAGGTATACAACCCGGCAGTTACCAGATAACGCCAACGGCAAAGATCATTGACGCCTATGAAACCGGCGATATCCGGAAGAATGCGGCTTTGGGACTGTCTGCTTCAGATCCTGCGCTGCCTTATGTAAATAAATATACGCGCTTAACCAGCGGTGCAGAACCTGATATTATTGCGTTGCGGCTGGCAGATATTATCCTCGTAAGAGCGGAAGCGCTGAACAACCTGGGGAAAACAACTGAAGCCACGGAAGCGCTGAACATCATACGCCGCAGGGCCTTTGCGGAACCGTTAACTACGCCGGGTACGCATGATTTTCCTTATGGCGGTGAAACCAATCTTACGATGGCTATAGAAAACGAACGTTTCAAGGAACTGGCGTTTGAAGGTCACCGGTTTTACGACCTGGTACGCACCGGCAGGGCGGAAGCGGTATTAGGCATTACGGCCAACCAAACACTGTGGCCCATTCCCCTGAGGGAAATAGGCCGTAACCCGCGACTGGTGCAAAATAACGGCTACTAACATCTTAAACTTATCAGCGATGAAACATATTATTTCCACGTTATGGCTGGTATTAACAGCCGGTTTCAGCTACGCGCAGTATACCACTACCTGGGTAGGGAATACCTTTTCCGATGTTACGCATTATGTAGGCAACTGCGCCCGTTCCATGTGGGTATCGCCGGAGGGAGTGGTGTACACGGCATCGTTATGGGATGAAAAAGGCCGCAATATCGGCATCTATCAGAACGGGGCTACCATCGGAGGTATGGGCGGTACCAAAGAGTCGCAGGGCAGCGCTATAGGCGGCAATGCCACGTACATCTTTACAGCGCAGCAGGCGCCCAACAGTGGTAAAATAGGCCGCTACAACCGCAGCACCAAACTGCGCGACCTGTTGTTTACCGCCAGCACAGGTACAATAGATGCCATTACCGGCATCGCTGTTTCGGATGGCCGTGTATATGTAAGCGATTCCAGCGGCAACCGCGTGGCAGTATTTACTACAGGCGGCGCGCTCATCAGGCAATGGACCGTTACTTCACCCGGCCCTATTGCTGTAGACAGCTCCGGTGCAGTATGGGTGGTGCAATTGGGCAGTGGCAACATCCGCAGGTTCGACTCTACCGGGGTGGCCGGCACGGTATTGAATGCAGGCGCTACAGCCAGGCTCTCTGCTTTGTACGCCGATAGTGCCCGGGGACAACTACTCGTGGGCGACCAGGGACCGGATATGAACATCAAAATTTATACGAACCTAACGGGAACGCCTGTACTAAACAGCACCTTCGGCGCATTGGGCGGTTATCTCAATGAAACCGGCGGTATCCGCGGCGCTGCGGGGGATAAGCGTTTCACACGGGTAGTAGGTATTGGCCGCGATGCTTCCGGTAAACTATACGTACTGAATAATCCATGGGGAGGTACCTGGGACCTGGGCCGCAACGGCGCTACAGATATTCATTGCTACAGTACCGGTGGTGCGCTGATGTGGACCCTGCAGGCGCTCAACTTTGAAGGCAACGCCGCCGCAGATGCCGGCACTGACGGCGAATTGCTTTACAGCGGCAATATCATTTATTCCTATACCGGTACCGATGGCGGCGCTTATGTGGCCAACACTGTTGACCCTTACCGCTATCCCTGGGATGCACGCATCCAGATGAGCGACCGGGCACGGGGCGAACATTTCGGACACCTCGCCAATGTAGGCGGGCACCGGATCCTGGTAGCCAATAACCAGAATGCAGATATTTTCTATACCTACTATTTCAACCCCGCTACGGATGGTTACATCGCTATTCCCGGCGATACCATTACGAAAGTGAGGAATGGCTTCTGCCTGGATTCTTTAGGAGATATCTGGATCTCACAGGATAAAACAAACGCCATTCAGCATTATCCGCTGACAGGATTTGCCGCTAACGGAAAGCCCATCTGGGGACCGGTGATATCTACACCTACGCCGGCTTCCATTGCGCGGCTGAACCAGTTGCAATACATCCCCGCCAGTGATGTAATGGTGCTGGCCGGCGGAAGCACCGACTGGACGCTGATCGGTAACCGTATAGAAGTATACCACGGATGGGTGGCCGGAAATCGTACCCCCGATACCGTTATTACGCTCAGCAGGGCCCAGGCAAAGTCGATGTCTGCCGCAGGCAATTATCTCTTTGTCGGTTATTATGCCATTCCGGATATTGATGTGTTTGACCTTACCACCGGCGCTTTGGTGCTGACGATGAACAGCAGCAATCCTAACGTGTATGTAGGCAACGATGTGGATTCTCAATATGGTATCAAAGCCTATCACCGGTCCACCGGGGAGTACATGATCACTAAAGACGACTACAATGCCAACAAGGTAGTATTATACCTCTGGACACCGCCTGCGGCTGCAGATTCCAGCGGCGGCAGCAGCTTTACCGCCGGGAAACTGATACCGGCTACACGGGGATTAAGCGTATATCCGAACCCGGTAGTGAATACTTTAAACATCAATATCAAACTAACAAAACCCACGGCGTGTATGATCAGCATTTATGATCTCTCAGGGAAAATAGTGAAAACAACCGCTGCAAAAAGCAACGGTCCCTGGAACATAGATGTGGGCAGCCTGCCGCAAAGCGCCTATATACTGGTGATCACAGATGCAGGCAATGGGAAGATGATAGGCCAGCGTAAGTTTATAAAGCAATAACAGATGAAATATTTATGGATAGCAGCGCTGATGATGATCAGTGCAGGGAGTGGCATGGCCCAGATGAAAGCGCCGGAAGACTGGGTGAACTATGAAACGGTAATGGGCGTACGAAATAACCAGCGGCATTATGATTATAATGTAGTGCTGGCAAGTGCATCCAATCCTGCCAACGTGTTGTGGCCCGGCGAGCAGCCTTCCTACACCATACAGGTGGTGAACCGGCTGAAAATTCCAATGGTGGCGGAAGGAAAAATAGAACTGATCAGCTATGGCACCAAAGGACGTGCGGGCGATATATGGTTGCCGGAGATGGTAAAGTTTGCCACCATCAGCACTACGCCGGTGAAGGTGAATATCTCCCCGGAAGGATATGTCAACATCGATCATCTTCCCATCATACCCCCGCGCTTTGGCGGTTATGCGCTGGTAATGGACCTCGGTAAATATGGCCGCCGTTTTATTACCAGCCTGGTGCGCACCTTTGCTGCCGATCCGCAGCGGATCCAGTATCCCAAACAATCATTGGATGATATGGGCGCCGATTTCCTGCAAAAGGTAGGGGTGCAGGCCATCCGCATGGGAGTGGATTATACACCTGCTAACGCCAAAGACTATACGGTAAAAATGAAAGAACTTGACCGTAAATTAAAAGCGTATAAGGAGAAGAATATTACCGTGTTGCTGATGTTTGGTGCGGGATCAGCGCCCCAGCCTTTCAACAGGTTCCGTTCTTTTCTTGACTCCGCCGGCGTGATGAAGAAAACCAAGCAGGATATGGTGTGGATGCCTTCGTCGGATAATGATTTCCGGGAATTTGTACACCGCCTGTGTGTGGAGTACGGCTGGCCCAAAGGCCCCGTAACAGCGGTTTCCCTGTGGAATGAGCCCTGGGAAGGACTCTCTATTTCCGGGTGGCAATCGGATATTCCGCGTTACCGCGAAATATATACCGTAATGGCGCAGGCCGTGCTGGATGCCCGTAAAAAAGGAGCGGATGTGCTGGTAGGCGGTGGTGATTCCAATTCCAATGCCTGGGATAAACTTTTTGCAGATGGAAAAATGACATTCCTGCCCATCTTCGATTTTTGTTCCATCCACTACCAGGGCATGGAGTCGCCTGCTATTTATCCCGAATGGGTGAACCGCAAATCGCCTCATGGCCGTGTGAAGATCTGGGACACCGAAAGCTGGGTAGGTAACACCGATGATCGTATAGGCCTTACCGTAGCCACCAACCGTTCTGCCGGGTACGACCGCTCCATGGGCATTTACGCCGGGTACATGTACACCGGCGGCAGGGGCAGTGAACATTTTACCCGTAAAATAAATACGCCTTCCGGTGTGAAAGAGATCACCCGTATCCCTGATACCTGGTCGCAGGCCGCAGCGCTGGGTGCAGTGCAGCATTTAATAGGAGAGCGGGATTTTAAGCAGTTACTGTTCCCTAAAGGATTACCCTGGGTAATGGTGTTCGATGGCCTGAAGAAGAATGCCGACGACGGCACGGTAGTGGTATGCGGCGACATAGGTGAGGCATTTGGTCCGGAAAATGTGCTATTCCGCGAAGTGCGGGGACTGGCACAAACAGCCGCCGCTGAAAAGTTGCGGGCAGCCGGCAAGCCGGCGCCTTATGAGCCATTGTCGGGCGGTAAGATGATCCTGCCGGCCGATTTTCAATTGTTCGATTTTTACGGCAATCCGGTATTACCGGTAGCCGGTAAATTGGAAATACCGCTGAACAGCCAGGGATATTATCTCCGTACCAATGGCGCTAAAGGTTCCTTTGCCGCCATGCTGGCTGCATTGAAATCCGCACGCATAGAAGGGTATGAACCGGTAGAGATCATCCCGGAAGATATGACCGCCCGTATTGAACAGCAACCGATAATGCCGCTGCAGCTGACGAATATTCTGAACCGGCCGGTACAGGGGCGTTTGCAGGTGAGCCTGGGCAACCTCCGTGTTGAAGCGCCGGCCACCGT